>CATPAM010000248.1 GCA_955651735.1 Candidatus Acidiferrales bacterium
CACAGTGAAGAATCGGGTGAAGAGGGATTTTGATAAGCCCAAGAAAATACGCGAGATGTTTTGGTCGGGGCGCCGAGATTTGAACTCGGGACCTCCTGCGCCCAAGGCAGGCGCGCTACCAGGCTGCGCTACGCCCCGACATGAAGTGCACTATTGATTCTAAAGCACTTTCCGACTTTACTGCACTCCGATCCGTCGTGTTTGCCTCGACTGTGCCAAAATTGTGCCAAATACCTTCACTGGACCGTCCCTGTGACAGAATCCAGCTCATTTCATTGGCCTGGCGGTTCATCTTCTCCAAGGCTTTCTCATGGAAGGAGTTATGCGGTCGCAGACGGCACTACGTCTTGCGCGCAGGAGCATTACTTCAATCCTCGGCGCACCGATCTTGGTTCTGTGGGCCAAACGGAAAGCTGTCGGGTTCGCGATGTCATTACGTTGACGGATGCTTCAGAATCTCTGCCAAAGCATACAGCCGTGCCGAGTCAGCCGGGCTCGTGGCCGTGGCGGCGCTTTTTTCCAGCGACGGCACCATGCGGTTCAACTTCGCCAGCTTGCTCCGGCTCATGTGCGAACTCTCTGCCTTTTGGATCGCCTTCCGCAGATCTGCGATTTGTTCTGCCGGCAAGGCCTGCGACCGGGACAACTGGTCCAAGTACGCCTTGGCCACGACTAACTGTGCAGGCCACTCGATTTTTTGCTGGTTCTGCACATTCAGCTCAGGCACCTGAACCGTCTTCGCCGCGTCGATTTCGTTCTGGGTCAGAAACTTGGTCGGCGTCAGTTCAAAGACGTCCAGACCGCGCGCAATCTCCGAACCGTAAAAATAGCCGTTGTACCAATACGCCGACCAGTCGCCGCCCAGCACCAGCATCTTAGGATCAATCGGGCCGCGGTCGAAGTAGGCAATCTCGAAAGGTTGCGCCGGGTCGGTGAAGTCCACAATGGAGATGCCGCCTTGGTACCAGGCCTGTACTTCTATATCGCGGCCGGGGATCGGAATCAGCGAGCCGTTATGGGCCACACAGTTTTCAGTTTCGCCCTGAGCAGCCGGCAGCTTGTAATAACTCGCCAGGCTCAGCTTGTTATCCTTCAGACGGAAGATCGCATCCGCGCCCCACTTGTTGGGATCGTTCTGACGGCACCGCGCCCCCAGTCCGCCACCCCACTCGTCGGTAAACACGACTTTGGTCCCATCGTTCGAGAACGAAGACGAGTGCCAGTACGAATAGTTCGGGTCGTTGACGGCATCCACACGCTGGGGATGTACCGGGTCCTTGATGTCGAGCACAATTCCATTTCCGGAGCACGCGCCCGCCGCCAAACCGATGGCCGAGTATACCGTGATGTCGTGGCACTGGTCTGTGTCCGCCGGCTTCTCGGCACCCTTCTTGCCATGAGTGCCGCCGTTGTTAAGGCCGTTCATTGCGCCGGTTCGCGGATCGATAAATACGCGAGGGCTGGACACCACCTTGGCGTCCTGCGGCGCAGCCACCGGAACCTTGATTACTTCGATGCGAAACAGTGCCGTATTTGGGTCTTTGTCCGGCTTTTCACCTGAGCACCCAGCCAGTTCTTCCGGCTGCCGCACGAACGATGTGCCCGAAACATAGATGTAGACATTGCCCTTGTCGTTGGGATCTGTCACCAGAGTATGCGTATGCGATCCGCGGCACGTCTGTACCGCTGCCACTTGCTTCGGATTTTTGATATCGGAAATGTCGAAAATTCTCACGCCGCGAAAACGCTCTTTTTGCGCTGCGGGAATGGGACGTTTTTTTCCTTTTCCTTTGTCTTTTTCGTCCTCCGCAGGCGGCGGAGGCTCCGGCGGAAATCCCTCCGTGCCGCAATCCAGGCGTCCATTCGGCATCTCCACCGACATGAACAGCAGGTTTTTATACACGGACACATCACCCTGCCCGCCCGGGCACACCAGCGAAGTCAGCAAGGTGGTGTTCGCCGGATGGGAGATGTCATAGATACTCACGCCATAAAAATTCCCTTGGAACAAGTGGTTGCCCTGGAACGCAAAATCCGAGTTCCCGAAAGCCAGCTGCGCGATCACTAGATGCATCGGTTTCGGGATCTTCGAGATGTTGGGCACGCCGAGCTGGCCAATCATCTTCTGCACCTTCGGATCATCGGGATCAGAGGCGCCGAGCTGAAACGCGTCAGGTTTCTTGAGCAGCATGAGGTGCTTGATGCCCATCGACGTTTCACCCGCGTCGTAAAGTCCCGGCGACAGCTTGGCGCGCGGATCGTTCGCATCCGACCCCGTCATCCCCAGCGGTAGCGTCGGAGCCGGCTCCGGCACAAATGGATTCTCGTCCTCTTCCTCGTTGGCGGGTTCCTTCGCGGTTGGGGGCGCCGCCGGCGTCTGCGCAGGTGGCGGGGTTGCCGGCGTCTGCGCCTGCCCGCGGCCCACCCAGAAACATAAAAGAATCGCGGCCACCGCCACACGAAACGCAATAACACTGGGCACTCGCTTCATCGTTTCTCCTCTAGCGTTTTTTCTCCAGCATAGCTTGCATGATCCTGATCTCGGCCCTTTGCGTATTGTCCGCATCCGTCGCGAAGTTGAACAGATCGGCATCCTGCCCCGCGCCCGCGGTGTCGAACAAATCCTGCACCATGGTCAGAGCGCCGTTGTGGTGCTGAATCATCCCGGTAAAAAATAGGTGGTCGAACTCGGCGCCTTTCGCCTTGCGTAATGTTTCCATCTGCTCCGGCGTAAGCATACCAGGCATAAGAGCCGCCGGTTCGTGCGACATATCCATGCCCGGGATTCCTGGCGTTGCCATGGATAGTGGTTCTCCCCGAGCCGCCAGCCACCGCTGCATAAATTTAATTTCGTCCGACTGCGAGCTGCTGATTCGCGCCCCGAGCAACCGCAGATCCTTGTTCTCTGTATGCGACGCAATCAGCGCCGTCATCTCCACCGCTTGCGAATGATGCATGATCATGCCCTGCATGAACTCCACATCCGCATGCGACCATGGCGGCAGCTTGGCCTTCGTCGACGCCGGCAGCGTCTTGCTCGGCTTACCCGGCGCACCCGGCTGCACCACAACAGGCTTCGCCGGATCCGTCTGCTGTGCCCACATAGCAGAGGAGAAGAAAATTGCGGGAAGGCTCGCGGCGAGCGACATACCGCGCAGTACCGCAGATCCTCTTGCAGAGCAGGGCTTCCGCTTGCGACGAAAACGATAGAGCCCCCACTTCGGTGTATAGCTAAACATCTTCAGTGCTCTCACACCAAAAGGAAACAGCAAAACCCAGGACGAAGAAATGCGGCTGTCACCTCCAAAATCTTCGGGAATCCCTGCCGAATCCGGGCACGCGCAGCTGGACGAGTCACGCGTGACAGCACTAAATATCATTTGCTGCGTCTTTCCTTTCACCGATACCGTTCGGTCCGTTTTGATTGTGGATCAAGTGCGAATCCGAACGATGTAGATACGAGTGGAACCTGGCCGGACGGAGTAGGCGTGAGTTCAGCTCCGGACCTTCGCGTTCCAATCCAACACCACAGGCGGCCAAGGAACTACGCCGGCGATCACGCCGGGGTCGCAGCATAGACCAAGAGTGCGGGCAATAGCAATGCATCACGGATCGGTAGCGGTGTCATTTGAAATTATAGCCATACCAAAAGACGAAGCCGCATGCGACCAGTCGCTCACGTACACTTTGAGCACGCGAGCTTCACTATTTGGCGCCCCCGATTGCGAATGAGGTCATTGGATCGACTTCCAGGTGCAACGCAGCGGTGCAACTTTCAGGCGCAGATCAGTGGGCCCACTTGTTGGTGGGAAGCCTTATGCAAAGCCGTTTGCTCGACGGTTCAAAAGCCGCTTAAGGAAGAGAGCAAAGAGAAATACCGTCGGCGCGCCGGGGTTCTTGTCGGTCCAGAAACCTGATGGTCCGACACGGAGGCTGTCAATCTGCTAGAAGATGCTATATTAATCGATGGTATAGTCATGCCCGCTTTCGACGACTATCTGACAGACGTTCTAATGCGCGACCTGGTCGGTCACGACAGGAGACCCGTTAGCTTTCTCGTGTACCTGTGGCTTGCTGCCGAGCAGCGCCGCAGAAATGGGATGGTTCAGGCCAGCTATCAGGAACTGGCGGAGTGCATTGGAGTTTCGAAGAGTTCCGCCCAGGCTGCGGTGAGCTGGCTAATCCGAAGGAAGTTGCTCGCTGTTAGTAAAGAAAGTGTGACCGCAACTCCGCGCTATACAGTACTGAGTCCGTGGAGAAATGTTGCGCATCGCAGTAGTGGCCGGGGCCACTGAGGGCATTGTCGAAATGATCTTACGTTTCGAGTGCTCTGGACGCACAACGGGCAACCCGTACAGGTCGCAAATCGGATTTTGCCATTCATCGCTGTGCAGGGGAGTCCGGCACATTCCGGGCGTATCGTCGGCAACTCGGAAGTTGCCCTCGGATCGGATTTACTCGGAGGAAGGTTGCCAACTCCCGATAAGTCTTAGTGTTGTATCGGAAGCGCGAGTGAGCAAGCTGCACACACGAGCACGGTGTGTTTGCGCGCTTTCGATACAACGACTTGAAGGAAGACGCTGGCGTTTGCGGCGGATGCGGGCTAATGGCTATGGGAATTC
>CATPAM010000249.1 GCA_955651735.1 Candidatus Acidiferrales bacterium
GTCCCAGGCGTTGCTTAATTTCCAAAGACTGCTGGTAATTTTTTAAGGCTTCGTCCAGTTTGTTGAGCTGAGCATAACCGATGCCGAGCGCCTGACGAACGAGTGCCTCCTGTTCCTGGTTATCTACTTGAATGGCGAGACTTAACCCGCGATTCAGGGGATCCAGGCTCTTTTGTGGCTCGCCACTCTCGATGTCAACGCGCCCTGTAGCCAAAAGGGCGCCGATGTCACTAGGGTTGGCTTGCAGGACCTTTGCGTAATGAGCCTGGGCGTTATCAAAGTCCCCAGTGTTCTCGTAGAGGCCGCCCAGTGAGGATTGAACTTCAGTGTTGCCAGGCGAGACCTTGGCCAGTTCCTCATACTCAGCAATGGCCTTGGAGTAATCCTTGGCCACTCGCGCCTGATTGGCAGTGATGAGGTACTTCTCCGCGGCCGGCAGGCTTTCGTCCAAGTCAACAGCTTCGCGGGCGGCCCGCTCGGCTTCACTGTCGTAACCGAGGGCCGAGTAAACTTCAGCGAGCCTGGAGAATGCTAGGGCGAAATTTGGGTCTTCTTTTGTAGCAAGCTGCAGCACTTTCAATGACTCCAGGTTCTTGCCCTCCCGCAACAGTTGCACACCTCGGTTGTAGTCACGAAGTGCTGCTACGGATTTGGAAGAGGCCTGAAAAGAACTGGCCTGGAGTGCCTTTATAACCTCGGGGGAAACCGACAGATTCTGACGAATCGCCTCTCCCAGGGCGTCAATCGCTCTAGGAATGTCCTTTTCACTCGCCGCCTCTGCCTTTAGAGGAGCCCGACGATCGTGCTTGAGGTCCTGAATAGTCGCGTCCACGCGAATTTGGTCACCAAATCGGGCGTACTGTCCCCAGACGACCGTATCCGCGTTACTAAACTCGCCGATACGACGCAGCATAGCGGGATCGACGGATGAATCGGCTGCGATCCTCAGATCGTGCAGCACCTGATGCAGGCGGTCGGGCGATACGGTCCGCAAATGCGAAGACTGGCCAACGTCGGTGCTCAACATGTCAGCCAGGCTAGGGCCCAGCCAATCGAGCGCCGTGTCACCGGAAGCATTGCGAAACGGCAGGATGGCAAGCGAAACCTCCGGCTTGGCAGCGACCTGTTGCTGCCCGATCGCAGGCCGAAACGTCCTATCCAGCAGCAAACCCGCGACTGCGAGGATTACAGCCGCGGCGGCAACTCCCATCCAGCGCCGGTGGCTTCGAGCCCAAGTGCGGACTTCGGGAAAAACGAAAGGAGCGGCCACGGCGTGGCGCTGCCAGCGGTCAAGGTCGCTAAGCAGTTCCTTGGCCGAGGTGTAGCGCTGGTTGGGATCGCGTTCCAGGCACTTGCTGACCACGTTGCTCAGCGACGCCGGGATCGTCCTGTCGAGAGCGGTGACTGGCGCGGCGCGCTCGTGCGTGCGCTTCAGCAAGCTGGCCAGCGCGCTCTCCGCCTTGTATGGCTCCTTGCCGGTGAGCAACTCGTAGAAAATCAGGCCAACAGCATAAAGGTCGGATCGCTGGTCGAGATGGCTGCCTAAGGCCTGCTCCGGCGACATATATGCCATCGTGCCGATAAGCGCGCCTGCGCCCGTCTGGGTAATGCCTTCGCCTTCCAGCAAGCGGGCCAGCCCGAAATCCATGACCACGACCCGCCCGGACTTGTCGCGCATGATGTTTGTGGGTTTGAGGTCGCGATGGATCACGCCTTCGGCGTGAGCTGCCTCTAGCGCAAGGCAGACCTGCTGCATCACTTCGACCGTTTCGGCCGGCGGCAGGGTGCCACGTTCGGCGAGTAGGCTGCACAGGTCCTGGCCTTCGACGAACTCCATGGTGATGAACTTTATCCCCTCGGCCTCACCGAGATCGTAAATACGGATCACATTGCGGTGAGTCACCTGGCGGGCCAGCACCAATTCCTGCTTAAAGCGCTGGATAATAGCTGGGTCCTGGGCCAATTCTGGACGAACGACTTTCAGTGCTACTAGCCGATCCAATTCAAGATCTTTGGCCTTATAAACAGTACCCATGCCGCCTTGTCCCAATCCTTGCAAGATTTCATAGCGTCCCGCGACGACAGATCCAAGGAGCAGGACTGCGGCTGGCGCCGGCCGCCGGTGCGAAAAGTCGCCCATGGTGGGAGCGTCGGATGAAGAACCAATGTCGCCCTGAGGGGGAGGAGTTAGCGTTGCAGCAGGATTTTGATAAGTGGGAGCTAATGCAAGCGCACCCTCACTCCGCGGAAGAAGGGTTTCAGCTTCCTGCTCGGGACGCGGCTTGTTGGGGTTCTGCATGCATCACCTCTAGGCGACGCGAGCTGGCGTTTCGATTACCAGCCGGTGAGAATTATATACCCGTACGCCCGCATAACTCGGGTCCGCGAAGAGTTGTAGCGACCGATGATTTGGATCGAATTGCGATCTGGGAGAATCGGCAACTTAAACGCGCTCCACTATCTCCTTCGTTGCAGCGCACAAAGATTGGGAAGTCTGCACAAGAGGCATTCAGGGTTGCGAGAGAGCGGGCGAGCGCGATGGCCTCGGGGAGGCTGAATTCCGTCGAACTCGCCATGCTTGTTTAGATGCATACCTAGCTGCTTAGACTCGGAGCGAGGCGCCTGAAAATCCCTCATCATCCAGCTTCGCCATCGCTGAGGATTGACGATAGTTCCCGAATCACGGGCTCCTCGGAAATAATGCGCTTATTGGTTCGTCAAGCTGAGAGGGGATTCAAAGCGGTTAAGACTCTGAAAAACTGAAGATAAGGGCAGCTATCGAGTTCTGGAAGCCGTTGACACGTTCCCATCGCAAGCCTAGCATTGCTTCCCGTTCCCCGGGTTCCCCATTTAGATTCATGGTAAGGACACGTCTCGTAGCGGGCGGCGCGTGTGCGGTTATCGCTGAGCTCGCGAATGAGGTGGGGGCTGTTCCGGTGCAAAGCACTTAAGTGTGGAGGAAGCACGGTCTGTGTCTGCGGACCATCCATGATTCCAAGGAGGTTTCCAGTGAACATGCATTCAAGTACGCGACAGATAGATGGGGTCACGATCATGGATCTCAGCGGGAGGATCACACTGGGCGAAGGCACCCTGGTCCTCCGCGATGCTATCCGCGATTTGGTGGGCAAAGGACACAAGAAAATCCTCCTGAACCTAGGGGATATCAATTACATCGACAGCTCGGGTCTCGGAGAGCTGGTCAGTAGCTATTCTGCTGTTCACAACCGCGGCGGAGAACTAAAGTTGCTCAAGCTAAGCA
>CATPAM010000250.1 GCA_955651735.1 Candidatus Acidiferrales bacterium
GTCGTAAATCCACTGCAGGTTGGCGGTCTTTCCGCCCAGACCTGGACCGTAGTACACCAGCTTGCAATTGATTTCGCGCGCAGGAAAATTGATGAAAGGCACGTGTCGTCGGTCCGAATTCGGTCAGAAACTTATAGCACACGCGCCGAGGGCAAGCCAGCATAGCGCCAGCGGAGTGTCGCGTGTCTCATACTGGTATCTATTTTCCGCGAAATCTGGGCTCGGCAGGTAAGGCTTTTGTACGCGCCGCCGCTTGAAGGTGACGTTACCGTTATCGCGCAGCATCGGCTGCCCTCGTTGACGTGCGAAACCTGCTCTGCTACATTCGCGCCATGGCAAAAGTGCACAGGCCCTCCTCGGGTCCAGCGGGCCGGGCCAAACGAGCGAGCAACTCACCAAGTAAGATGCTGAAAAAGAAGAACTTAACTCCTCCCCATCCGCCCCAGCGTGGCGGCGTCGAACTGGTCGATCCCCGTGTGCAGGCACAACTTAAACTCTACGACGAAGCCCTCGCCCTCTTTCACCAGCAGAAATTCTCTCGCGCCAAGCAGGAGCTGGAAAAGGTCTTGGAAGGTCCCAGCAAAGAGCTTTGCGACCGCGCGCGCATGCACATCAAAATCGCCGAGCAACGCATGAAACCGGTAACCGAGCAAAATCCGCGCACCGCCGACGAGCACTATCAGCGCGGCGTGGCCATGATGAACGTAGGCCGCTGGGACGACGCCCGCGAAAGCCTGGACAAAGCGCGCAAGGCCGCTCCCAAAGCCGACTACATTCATTACGCGCTGGCCGCGCTCGATTGCCTCACTGGTGAAGCCGATTCCGCCTTGAAAAATCTCAAGGTGGCCATCGAGCTGCGCCCCGAAAATCGCTATCACGCGCGCAATGACGAAGACTTCGCATTTCTTCAAGAAGACCCGCGTTTCACCGAGCTGCTATACCCAGAAAAAGACGGGACGGCCGGTTGATTCCCATCTCAGCTGATTTCCCGGCATAATAGGCCTCGGCCTCGTGCCCGCTGCTCTCTGAATTCTTGTTTCTAAAATGATCAAGCGCCGTTTGCCGTGAAGAAACGTACTTCCAAATCAAAGCGCCCTTCTCGTGGCCTCAATGTGGTTGCACTCGGAGGCGGCACCGGCCTCTCCACGCTCCTGCGGGGTCTAAAGGAATACGTTACTCGCCGCCGCGACAATCCCGTCAATCTACAGCAGCCCATCAGCGACCTCACCGCCATCGTCACGGTTACCGATGACGGCGGCAGCTCTGGCCGCCTTCGCCGCGAAAACCGCATCCTCCCGCCCGGCGACATTCGCAACTGCATGGTCGCTTTATCGCAGGACGAAGCTCTGCTCGGCCACCTCTTTCAATATCGCTTTAACGCCGGCCGCGGCCTGGTCGGCCACAATTTCGGCAACCTCTTCCTTGCCGCTCTTACCCACGTTACCGGCGATTTCGCGGAAGCCGTTCGCGTCAGCAGCAAAGTCCTGGCTATTCGCGGCCGGATTTTTCCGTCGACGGTCTCCAACGTGACCCTGGTGGCCACGCTCGAAGGCGGCCGCAAAGTTCACGGGGAAACACGTATCACCGCCAGCCGAAAACCAATCCGGAAGCTCTCGCTGCTTCCTCGCAACGTCCGCCCCCTCCCTAAAGCGGTCGAGGCCATTCAGGATGCCGACCTGATTCTTCTTGGTCCCGGTTCGCGCTACACCAGCATTCTTCCCAATTTGCTCATCCCAGAAATCGCCAGCGCCATCGCCAAATCCAAGGCACCGCGCGTCTACATCGCCAATCTCATGACCCAGCCAGGCGAAACCTCCGGCTACGCTTTGGCCGATCATCTCCGAGCCATTCAGAGCCATACTCCCCGCCGGGTCATCGATTGGGTCGTCGCCAATCGCCATCCGGTCTCCCCTGAAGTCGCCAAGCGGTATCGTGCGCAAGGCGCCGAGGCGGTTGTGATGGATGTCCCGAACCTGCAGAAGCTCGGCTATCGCATCATTCTGGACGATCTCCTCGAAGAGCATGGCGTCATCCGCCACAATCCCGCCCGCCTGGCCCGCCTTCTGCTCGAAGAATTTCTTTCAGGTTCCAGCCATTCACGCCGCTAAGTGTCGCTGGAATAGAATCGTGGCCCAAGAGGTAAGCTGACACGATGCAAGTGCGCCTGCACAGAAAACGCCCTGAACCGTGGAACGTTCGCCGGCAAGCACTGAAACGCCGCTGGACTGTGCCGTTGTGGGCCTTCGAGTGGTTCTGCGAATGGATCGCTTACGTCCTCAGCAATTGGTCTTTCCTGGAAGTGCTCGAATATCTTTGCAGTTTCGGCGTGCTTATCGCCGTGATCTTCTATTTCGGCGAATCCGGCGACCGCCTCAAGCAGAAGCATTACCAGGCATGGCAAGTCATCAACACAGCCCAGGGAAAGGGCGGCAATGGCGGCCGTATCGAAGCTCTGCAAGAGCTTAACGCCGACGGCATTTCTCTGGTCGGCGTGGATGTCTCCGGCGCATTCCTGCAAAGCATTCGTCTTCAGCATGCCAGCCTGGCGCGGTCGAATTTTTCCGCTGCCGACTTGCGCGATAGCGATCTCACCTTCGCCGACCTATCCGACGCCGATCTGCGCTCCGCCAATCTTCGTCACTCCATTCTTCGCAGCGCGAACATGGAACATGCCGACTTGATGGAGGCTGACCTCTTCAGCGCCGACTTGACCGGCGCTGATCTGTCCGGGGCCGTCCTCGCAAACGCGGAGTTGCGCAACGCCGATCTCGCCAACCTCAAATGGAGCGATACCCTGAAAGTGAAGAACGCAAATATATTCGGCGTGAAGAACGCACCGGAAGGCTTCGTCGCCTACGCTTTGAAACGCGGCGCTATCCAAAAAGAATCAGACAATCCGTAGCCCGGGACTTCAGAGCTAATAGGCCCAGCGCATCAACAATCCACCTGTCGTGTAACCCGCACCCACGGCAGCGAGAAGCACGAGGTCTCCCTTTTTCAAGCGTCCCTCATCCACCGCGTCGCGCAAACCCAGCGGAATTGTGCCTCCCGTCGTGTTCCCGTATTTGTCGATATTCACCATCACCTTGGAATCTTCCACGCCCAGCCGCTGCTGCATGGCTCGAATAATTCGCAAATTCGCTTGGTGCGGCACCACCAGCGCCAGATCGTCGCTGGTAAATCCATTGCGTTCCAGAAGGCAGGCTGCCAGCTCCGCCATACGCCGCACCGCATACTTGAACACTTGCGAACCCTCTTGATGCACCACGTGCATGTTCTTGTCGATCGTTTCGTGCGTGGAAGGATGCAGCGATCCCCCGCCCGGCATGTACAAATATTGCCCACCCGAGCCGTCCACGTCGTGCGAAAAATCCAAAATACCCTCGCCGTCCTTCGCCGGTTCCACCAGCACCGCGCCGGCTCCATCGCCAAACAAGACGCAAGTGGCGCGATCGTGATAGTCCAAAATCGAGCTCATGACATCGCTGCCGATCACCACTACTTTCCGGTGCGCTCCAGAGCCCACGAACTGCGCTCCGACCGTCAGCGCATAAGCAAAACCGGAGCACGCCGCGGAAAGATCGAAACCCCAAGCTCGCTTCGCTCCCAGGCGGTCCTGCACCAGGCACGCCGTCGCCGGAAAAAACATGTCTGGCGTCACGCTCGCCACGATAATCAGATCAATTTCCGAAGGATCGGTCTTCGTCTTCGCCAGCAGCGCCTTCGCCGCTTCCGTCGCCAGGTGCGAACTGCCCACCCCCCCCTCCGCGATGTGCCGCTCGCGAATCCCAGTGCGCGTGCGGATCCATTCGTCGTTGGTCTCCACCATCTTTTCCAGGTCCGCGTTGGTCAGCACCTTCGGCGGCACATAACCCGCAACGCCGGTAATCTTCGCAGCAATGCGATGGGACATAATTCTCCTTAAGTTCCCAAAGGGTAGCACAGCCACTCTTGCCTACGCTCTTACCGAAACTAAGTGGGATTCAGCGAAATAAGCCGACGTCGGCCGCCCATCAACCTACGCCTCACCCCGCAAAATCTCATAGCGCCAGCTCACTTTCGCTGTCTTCTTCAGCATTGCCGCAACCGAACAATATTTCTCCTCGCTGAGCTCGATCGCGTGCTTGACGGCGCCTTCATCCAGCTCGCCGCGCAATCGGTAGA
>CATPAM010000251.1 GCA_955651735.1 Candidatus Acidiferrales bacterium
AGGACAACCAATTAGGGTTTTCGGAGCGATCATGGCTTTTGTCGGAGGAGCTCTAGCGGTGATGATGCTTCGTTCCCACACGCCACTTGTCTCCGTGGACCGTTTCGAACAAGTCTAGGCCGTTTTTCGCGGTCACAACAAGCCTCATTACCGAACACACAACTTTGCATATCGGGGTCTGCTGACGTGTGCCTATGACAATTGCAAAGTGACGGCAGAGATTAAAAAGGAAAAGTACACGTATTACCGTTGCACCGGTTTCCGAGGGAAATGCGGACTTCCCTATTTTAGGGGGGAAGAACTTGGAGACCGGCTCGGACAAATCCTTGCGGACATTCACATCCCAGATAACATCCTTGCGCAGTTGCAAGAGTCCTTGCTAAACGATAAGACCCGCGAAGAAGAGATCAGGAAGCAACAAGAAGAACGATTCGCGCAACGCCTGATCCAGAAGGCTGCTCGACCGGAACGACTGCTTGATGCTGCGAGGATTTTAGAACTCGCAAACAAGGCCTATTTTCTATACGTTAGGCAAAATCACACGGAAAGAGCCAAGCTCCTCAAAATGGTACTTTTGAACTGTGGAATTGATAAGGTAAGTTTCTACCCTTCATACAGAGAGCCATTCGACTTGATATTCCAGAGAGTGAAAACACAGAAGAATGGCGCGCCTGGAGGGGTTCGAACCCCCGACCCTTAGCTCCGGAGGCTAATGCTCTATCCATCTGAGCTACAGGCGCGCGGTTCGCTTCCCGAAGGAAGCGAGGAAGCAGAGTGCACTTCCCTGCTGCGATTCTATCGCTGAATGAGTGCTGACGCTAGGGCGGAGGATTAGGCTAGCCGGCAGACCTGGATGGTATCGACTTCGAGATGACGGCACGGATGCTAGCCTCTGGCGCGATCCTTGATTTGCCTGGCAAGTTTTTCGATCTCTTCCGCCTTTTTCAGCATAGCCAGGGAAAGAATCGTGGTGGAATCGGTTTTTTCCACCTCAGTCTTTAGCTGGGCCGCGAGGTCGTAAAGTCTCTCGACATCTTTCCTTATGCTTTTCTGCCGCTCCTCAAGCATGGCCTTGCTGCCATTCGCCGGAAAATTCGCGGCGTTCGGACCGTTGGAGGCATCGTCAGAACCGTCTGGGCGGCGCTTGCTGCCGCGCGAAGTGCCTTGCGCCGGGGAGTCCTGGAGACGCACCAAGGCTCCTGGCACGGCAGCAAAGGACATGAGAAGCAAATGACGTCTGGAAGATTGCATAGTTCCTCCCCAGCCAGGAAATCGCGCCGGCGCGCTTGCCGCGCAACCCCGAGTGATATACTTTCCCTCCCATAGAACATGATGTCCAGCCCCTTCACCCATTTCTTCGATTTCACGATACTCAACGCGCTGCATCTGGCGGGCATTCTCGTGCTGGCCCTGATTTGCATCCGCTTACTGCGGGCCGCGACGAACAAATTAGTCAAACCTACGGCGGCACAATCGAAGGGGGCGCAGCAGCGGGATCAGCAGGTGCGCGAATTGGCGGACAAGGTCTATGGCACGGGATGCCAAGTGATCTGGATCGTGGCGGTGCTGACCGCACTTCCCGAATTCGGGATCAGCATGTTACCAGCAGCGGTGATTGCGGGCGCGATGATTTTGGGCTTCAGCATCGCAGCGCAGGACACGATCCGCGACGCTATCGCGGGCTTTCATATAGTGACGGAAGACCAGTTTGTGACTGGCGACACGATTCAAGCGGGCGCTACTGTGGGTCGCGTGGAGCAACTGACGCTGCGGCGGACCGTGGTGCGAGACGGACGCGGCGCGCTAGTGTCGCTTTCAAACGGCGAAATGCGGTCGCTTAGCAATCTGAGCCGAGACTGGTCGCAGGCGTTTGTGGATATCGGCGTGGCCGCGGAGATGCCGCTGGAAAAGACACTGCAAGCCCTGGAGAGCGCGGCGGCGGGATTGCGCAGCGACGCGGCGTGGTCGCAGGCGCTGGTGGACGGGCCGCGCGTATTGGGTGTGCAGGGATTCGATCAAACCGGCGCGACGTTACGTTTGCAGGTGCGCACCGCGCCGACGCGGCAGGACGAGGTGTGCCGCGAACTCCGGCGGCGCATTCACATGGAGTTTCAGAGGCAAGGCATTGTGGTAGACGAAAGCCAGCCTTAGGGGCAGGGCTGAGGCGAGGAGGACAACATGGCGCAAGTGAGTTATGAGGAAGTGAACCTAATGTTGAGGCTGTATGACATGAGACGCGAGCCGCGGCTGCGGCAAGCGCGCGCGTGGTTCGTGGAAAATTTCCATCCTACGTCCGCGGAAGACATGATGGAGAAATATCCGCAGGGCAGCGAAGAGAACACATACATTCGCATGGTGATCAGCTATTGGGACATGGTAGCGAGCATCGTCAATCGCGGGCTGATCAATGACGAGCTGTTCTTCGAAAGCAACGGAGAGATCTGGGTGGTGTGGGACCGCATGCGCACGATCGTGCCGATCTGGCGTGGTGCGTTCAAGAATCCGCGCTTGTTCGCGAATATCGAGGAGACCTACAAGCGGCTGGAAGCGTGGCGGGAGAAGCACGCACCGGGCTCCAGCGCGGCCATGCGCAACATGATGGCGCAAATCATATCCAAGCCCAAGGGCGATTGACGTGTGACGCCGGATCAGCGGACTCGCTCTCCTGCCGGCTGGGGAGTGGACACACGTTGGCGTGATTCCTCAGGCTTGGCCTGCATGACGCGATTGCGGCCGGCGGTCTTCGCGGCATACAGCGCGGCGTCTGCTTCGCGCAGGAGCTCATCCGCCGGGCGGTGCCCCCAATCACAACTCAGAAGCACCCCCAAGCTCATAGTGATGGCCAACGGGCCGGCATCGGTCTGAACCGGCCGGGTGCAGATAGCCTTGCGAATTTCTTCGGCTCGGACCAACGCAGAGGCAGGTGGGCAGTTATTTAGCAGAGTGAGGAATTCTTCGCCTCCGTAGCGGCCGACGAAATCATAGGAACGCACGGAAAGAAGCTGCCGCCGGGCCACTTCCCGCAAAACCTGGTCTCCGACCAGATGACCGTGCGTATCGTTGACGTTCTTGAAATGGTCGAGGTCGCCGAGTATTACGGCGGTGCACCCGTGTTCGCGCTGCGAGCGCACCAACTCGCGGCCCATCAGATCCACAATCACCCCGCGATTCCACAGAGTCGTCAGAGGGTCATGGGTGGCTTTGAAGCGCATCTGCTCGCGCGCCTCCACGAGACGATCCTCGAGGTGCAGTATGCGCTCGCCGGTTCGCAAGCGCGCTTTCAGCTCCTCGGCGTCGAAAGGCTTGACCAGATAGTCGTCGGCGCCGGACTCCAAGCCCTCGACGATGTCCTCCTTGGACTCCCGGGAAGTCAGCAAAATCATGTACACATAGCTTTGCTCGCGGTGCCTGCGAATTTCCCGGCAAACTCCGGGGCCGTCGAGCTCTGGCATCATCCAATCCAACAGGGCCAAACGCGGAGCATCGGGCTGGCATAAGCTCTCGACCGCATGCCGCCCGTCTGCGACCGTAGTCACCTCGTAGTCCGCGCGCTCCAAGGTTTTCTGCAGCAGGCCCCTGGACAGCGCATCGTCATCGGCAATTAGTATCCTCACGGGCGCGCCTCGGCCATGTAGCTCTCCATTTCGGGGAGAAGTCCTTGGACCTCTTCTTCAAAAGTCGCAAGAGCGTCGCCCAATGCCGAGATCTCCCCTGCGCGAGCCAGCCCCTCCAGGCGGCTAGCGGAAGCCGCCGCCTTGGTCACCGCCAGATTGGCAAGCATGCCTTTGAGCGTGTGACTGAGACGTGCCGCCTGGGCAGCGTCGTTGCCAGCTACAGCGTTCTGAAGCGAGGTGAGATGGACCGGAAATTCGCGCTTGAAAATCGATAGTAGGTCACACAACAGCCCGCGGTCATGGTCGACGCGCGCGAGCAGTACGCTCAGGTCGACGCTGGCACCTTCGGGAGAACCGTTAGCTTTGTTCATGTTGCTGTCCTCATGAGTGACGTTGGTTTGGGTCAGACGATCGATTTCAGCCCGCAAGATGCCGCTTGGATGGGTTTCGATACGTAGCCGTCCATGCCCGCGTCCAGGAATTTGTCCGCGTCACCAGCCATGGCGTGCGCGGTCATGGCGACAATTGTCCCTTTTCCCATTCACAAATCGCACGCGTCGCGTCGATACCGCTGACCCTAATGGGACGCGCGCGACACAGTTCGCCATCCTTAAGGTGGCAAGCGCGAGGCCACACGGTAGCCGGATGTCGAATCTAAGCTATTGAAAATAGACTAGTTCTCAGAATCGGCTGGATGGCATCGAAACTGCGCATTTCCAATGCCGAACGCCGGCGCACATTCGGTTCATTGTGAAACGCCTTAGCACTTTCCTGGCGGAACGGTTAGCTCTAGATGCTGCCCTTCCTCAAGCTTCTCGTCATTCTCCATGTCGCATTGCCTGGACCATTGCACACTCCGTGCGAGCGATCGATTCTGGAAGCGCAGGGTACACACACATCGCCTTTTGCGATACAGCATCCGCTGTATTGTCGAAATCGCAGGCGAGTCTTATACCTCCATGGCAGTTCGGCTCGTGGCCAGATGCCTTCTGAGGCCGTGCTCGTTACGTTGGGAAATCCACGACGCACGGTGACCCCGGACGCCTAGTCGCAGGCGATTGATAATCTCAAGGAGCGTTTCCGCATGGAAACCAAAAGCCTTCCCGAACGCACACTGGTTGCCAAAGCGCAAGCAGGCAACAAAGACGCTTTCACGGAACTGGTGAGAAGACACTCTGGCCAAGTCTACGGCCTCTCTTTGAATATGCTGCGACACCGGGAGGACGCGGAAGACAATCTCCAGAACGTTCTGGTCAAGGCATTCCACAACATTAAGCGCTTCGAGGGCAATTCTCGGTTTTCTACTTGGCTCGTGCGCATCACCATCAATGAAGCGCTTATGAAGCTACGCAAGCGGAGTTCCGAGCGTATCTCCGATTACCATCCCGCGAACGCCTCCGAGGATGAGCCGCGGTCCTTCCCGGAAATCGAAGATAGCCGGCAAGATCCCGAGCGCGAATACATAAGCAGAGACCTGACCCGCAAAGTCTTCCGCGGACTGAATCCTTCACTGCAAGATACCTTCATACTTCAGAAGGCGGAAGGATGGACGAACCGGGAACTGGCAGAGGCGCAGGGAATCACCGTGTCCACGGTGAAATCGCGAGTATTCCGCGCGCGCGTCAGGTTGCGCCAGCAGCTTATGGCCCTGACGCAGCCAGGACAGGTTGCCTTGCAAGGATGACTTGCCGCCGTTTGCGCCATGTAATTTTACTTACAATTTAACAGCCTGTACCATTAATATGTCTGCCCGTTTTGATATTGCCGCGCTGGACGCAGGCGGGCCATGCAACTGTCACGCGACCGATTCCGTTTTAGACGCGATCGTTTTCGCGTCCGGCGGAGGTAGTAACGAAAACGTTATAACTTTCTGCCCGAATATTCGATTTTCCTTCCTCTTAGCAAACTGCGCGCACGCTCGGGAACCATTACACAAGTATTACAAAGGACCGCCAATGCCCATGCTACGGTGGAAACAGATTTGAGCGAAATTGTTTGTGAGGACGCAGGGACCATGAGTATCTTCCAACGAGACCGCACCTTTCAGCAGCCTTTGAACTGGACCACTACGTTTTTCATGCTGGCTTTTCACGTCGGCGCAGTTGCAGCGCTGTTCATGTTCAGCTGGAAAAACCTGGGCATCGCGATTTTTCTGTGGTGGTTGACCGGAAGCATGGGCATCGGCATGTGCTATCACCGGCTGCTGACCCACCGCGGATACAAAACGCCGAGATGGCTGGAATACTGGATGGCGATCTGCGGAACCATGGCCCTTGAAGGCGGCCCCATCGCCTGGGTAGCTACGCACCGCATGCATCATCAGAACACGGACAAAGAAGGTGATCCGCATTCTCCCAATGATGGCGGTTTGTGGGCCCACATGGGTTGGATCATCACCGGCAAGGCCATGCACCAGAATACTGCTGAGTTGTTGCCTTACGTTCCGGACCTGCGCAAGCAAAAATTTTATATGTGGATCAGCAAATACCATTGGATGCCGTTGGCGGGGCTCGGCGCCATTCTTTACGTTATCGGCGGCTGGTCCTGTGTGCTGTGGGGCGTGTTTTTGCGAACGGTTGTCGGACTGCACGCCACCTGGCTGGTCAATTCCGCTACGCATATGTGGGGTTCGCGCCGGTTCCTCACCGGGGACACTTCGACCAACAGTTTCTGGGTTGCGATCCTGACTTTTGGCGAGGGGTGGCATAACAATCACCACGCAGCGCCGCAGGCGGCTCGACACGGCCTTACCTGGTACGAAATTGACATGAACTGGTACGGAATCTCGGGGCTAAAGAGCCTCGGCCTGGCATGGGACATCAAGCTGCCCAAGCTGCAACCGGCGTCCGAGCCAGTCAAGCCCCTGGCGCCCACGGTTACGCCTGATCCTCCTGTCGAAGAAGAAGCCCTGGTTCCCACTTCAGCGGGAGATTGAGCACCAACTATCGCGCATCTAGTGCGGCGCCCGCGCTGATGAATTAAACTAGCGGCAATGCGTATCACTAGCCGCGCAAAAGCCATCGCCTTCTTCATCACGCTGGGCGCGTGCCTCGTTGCGCTGGCGATTTTCCTGAACATCACGTGGATCGTGTTCCATTGGCGGCAAGTCGTGCCGCTGGTTCTGGGCATTATCTTCTTCGGCGTGATCATTGCCGGCTTGGTCGTCAACACGATTTTCATCGTTCGCGAGATCCGCCGCAACGAACGGCAAGACAGCTTCCTCAACGCCGTGACCCACGAACTCAAGACGCCGGTAACGTCCATACGCCTGTATCTTGAGACGCTGCAGAGCCGCCCGCTCGACGAAGCGAAGCGGCGCGATTTTTACCGCATCATGCTCGAAGACTCGGACCGCCTTCTCGGCATGATCGAGCAAGTGCTGAAAGCTGGTGAGGCCCGACACGCCGGCGGGCGCCGCAATTGGCAAGAGGTGGACTTTGCGCAGGTAGCGCGCGAAACGCTGGAACTCGCCCGCCTGCGTCACAATCTCAAGCCGGAGGCGCTTCGTTTCGGCAGCGAACCGCCGCCAGATCTCGTCGTTATGGGCAATCCCGAAGAGTTGCGCACGGCGGTCTTCAATCTTCTCGACAACGCCATTAAGTATTCCGGAGAGAACAAGAACATCGTCGTCGATGTGCGCACACCCAACATTGATAGCATCTTCTTCAGCGTGCGTGATCAGGGCATTGGCATCCCTCGCGTCGAACTGAAGCGCATTTTCAATCGCTTCTATCGCATCCAGAGCTCCGCCACTGGCAAGGTGACGGGCACCGGCCTGGGACTTTTCATCGTGCGCTCCGTGGTGCGCCGTTACGGCGGCGATGCCTATGCGGAAAGTCAGGGAGAAGGATTGGGCAGCACCTTTACGATTCGCCTGCCGCGGGTGTATCGCGCATGAGCCGCCTTTTGGTGGTCGAAGACGAAGCGCACCTCGCGCAAGGGCTTCGCTTCAATCTGGAAGCGGAAGGCCATTCCGTGCACGTCACCGACAAAGGAGAGGAAGCATTAACACTCCTTCTGACAAACAATGAAGGATTCGATGCGTTGATACTGGACGTCATGCTGCCCGGAAAAGACGGCTTTACCGTGGCCCGAGAGCTCCGCCAGGCCCAAAACTATATACCTTTGCTGATGTTGACCGCGCGCACCCGCCCGGAGGATGTCCTCCAGGGGTTCGAATCTGGCGCCGATGATTATTTGGCGAAGCCCTTCGACGTCGAAGAGCTGATCACGCGGCTCGCGGCCGCTTTGCGGCGACCGCGGTTACGCGAGGTCAATCAACTGCACTATGACGATTTG
>CATPAM010000252.1 GCA_955651735.1 Candidatus Acidiferrales bacterium
CTCTCCCACAGTTCTTCCTCGTTGGTACATACCAGTCCACCCTCTCCTCCAGTCGTTAGGATCTTGTCTTGACAAAAGGAGAACGCGTTGATTGTACCCATAGAACCGACGCTTCCTCCTTTGTAGGTGGCGCCATGCGCTTGGGCGCAATCTTCTATAATCTTCAGGCCACGGTCCCTCGCAAGAGCAGCGATCGAATCCATGTCGCATGCCCATCCTGCAAGGTGCACCACAACGATCGCTTTTGTGTGTGGGCTTAATACTCGAGCAATCGTTTCCGCTGACAGATTCTGACTGTCAGCGTCAACATCAGCAAACACAGGGATTGCTCCACGCATAACAACACAGCTGGCCGATGCGACGAAGCTTCGGGGCGTCACTACCACCTCGTCGCCTGGACCGATCCCTATGGCATAGAGCGCTAGTTCTAATCCGACAGTGCCATTTGCCACCGCAATCGCATATTTAGTACCAATGGATTCCGCATATTCCTTTTCAAAAAGGCGGCCCTGCTCGCCTGTCCAATAATTGACTTTTCCAGATTCAAGCACACTCATGACCGTCTCGATTTCGTCGTCCGTAAAACGAGGCCAAGGTGCAAAGGGCCGTTCACGGACGGGCCTGCCGCCATCGATGGCTAATTGTGTCCCCGTGATAATCGAGATTGTCATCGCAGTTTGCAGCCTCCCGTCGAAGGCCGTTCTAGTCCGCTGCTCCAACGGTGAGAGCCTTCAGTGGCTGGGTTGGATAGGCAGCATCGCTGGGTTCCAGAACAGAGAAGAGCTGAACACTTGGTTCACTGATGAGCAGCTCGCCACCCGCGCCAAGGAGATGTTCGTAATTCGAAAATTCGGCATCGCGATAATTCTTCACGAGACCGCTTTTGATCGCTTTTCTGACCTCTTCAATTCCCACTTCCAGTCCGCTCGCGCATGCGAACCCTAAGTAAGAGTGGATCTTGTCGAAAGAGACGCGATAGTTCCGCTTGTCAAGATTCTCTTGGTTCTCGATAACCAGCTCAGGAATCTGCTCCCGGATCTTTTCCGCTACCTCGCCAAGTGAGTAATTCAGCTTATAGGAGCCGGCGTTGAAAACCTCGCCTGATACCAAACCGTGAGGAGCTTGAAGAGCACAAACAAATGCCCGAGCAACGTCACTGACGTGGATGAAGGGACGCCACTGATCATTGTTGAAGATTATGATTTTGCCTTCTTGTACGGCTTTGGCGGTCAAGAGATTCACAACGAGGTCAAATCGAGGTCGCGGCGAAATCCCGAAAACAGTTGCTAGCCGAAAAACCGTGGGATGAAACGCCGAAGTTCGACCATGAAGGATAACGCGCTCCGAGGCCAATTTAGTCTGGGCATAGAGAGAGACAGGGCTCGGCTGCGATCGTTCGTCCATCAGGAATTCACTTGCACCATAGACACTGCAGGTAGACGCAAAAACAAGGCGATTGACGCTTGCACCCTTGCACACTTCGACCAACAAGCGGGTAGCCGCGTAGTTAATTTCATTAGTCAAATCGCCGTTGATCGTACAAGCTGGGTCCCCCACGAGAGCAGCAAGGTGGATTACAGCATCGATACCCTGCACGGACTTCACCAGTGATTCCGTGTGGCGAAAGTCTGCGCGCTGAAGCTCAAAGTGTGGATCGCTCAGGAGATCGCGTACCGGCGCATCTCCGAAGAACAAGGAATCCAATACGCGGACGCGGTATCCTCCTTTGAGAAGTTGACGGGTGAGAACCGAGCCGATGTAACCGGCGCCCCCAATTACCAGAACGTTTTGGATGACTCTGTTCGCTCCTGTGGGCTTGCGCGCAATCGAATAGGATTTCGTTACGTAGCTCTTTAGGGCCCGGCTCCCAACAATCAGGAGGAGCGAGAAAAGCCAGGCCAGCACCATGACACCACGAGGCACGGGGCCGAGTCTCAACACGTAGGAATAGAGCAGAACTTCCGCCAGGAAAGTCACACTCACCGCATTGACTGTCACCAGAAGCTTGTACCGGGTTTGGTATGCGCGGGTATGCGTGTAGAAGCCAAACAAGGCAAAAACTACGATCCCGAGAAACACCAAAAGGAGAATGTTCTGCGTATAAAGAGCCTTGAACGCTTCCTCGATTCGTTCAAGGTTGGGAGTGTGCCGCCAAAAAACGACATACCCTATGAAATAAGTAGAAAAACCGAAGAAGAGCGCTGCACACAATGCAACGATGTCCGCCAGAAGTCGCGGCACTATGTCGTGCAGCAGAGTCGCGGCCTTAATGTGTAGCCACATGGAGGTTTCTCCCTTTGCTATAGCAGACCACAGAGTTCATCGGCCGACGGGTCAAACTCGACAGTCGCTGCGCCTTCGTAATCCTTTAGGGACCAGAGACGGGCCGCGACGATGTCGTCAATCTGAGGAGATTAGATAAAGTTAAAGGCGTTTGTGGTAATAGAGGTCAATCTGAGAATCTCGTTTAACGGTTTCAATTTACGAGTCCGGCGATTCTGGTCCCCACGCGGGTGGATGGTGCCGCATCGCCGACGCCGTAAACTGCGGGCGACTTGGCGTCCAGTCGCTCGACCAGAGACGCATCCATTTCTACGGCAGCTGCTCTTCCCAGCATCTCCACGGAAATGACCAACCGATATAGATTCTTCTTCCGTACCAGAATCCCTTGGATTCCCATCAACGGGCCACACTTGACTCTCACCCAGTCGCCGCACTTCAAGAAAGGATGTGGCTCGACGGGCGCACCGCCCTCGACAACGCACCGAATGGCCTCGATCTCGGCGGGTGGAACAGCGGTCGGCTGGCCGGCAGTGGATAGAATGGTATGTACCCCTGGTGTCGTCATAATGTCTAACTGACGCTTGAGGTCCCCTCTTAGAAAGACGTAGCAGGGGAAAAGCGGTAAAGAGAGCAGCTTGGTTCGATCCTTCCACCGGCGCGCGGTGGAGTACAGCGGGAGCAAGATCTCGAATCCCTTGCTGGTGAGGATTTGAGCCACCGTTTTCTCGTGCTGGTGACGCGTGTAAAGCACATACCAAGCGCAAGAATCATCGACGTAGCAGGCCTGCGAGTCCATTGGCGTCCAAATCATATAGCTCCGCCCTGTGACTTACAGGAGCTCACTCCCCTGCAAGTCGTAAGAGAGGTTTAATAACCCATGCCCACATTCGGCGTGGTGATCGTTCGCCTCTTACAAGGCCAAAAAAGCTTTACAGAAAATATAATCCGCCGCTCAACGCCTGAGGAATTGGTACAAACATC
>CATPAM010000253.1 GCA_955651735.1 Candidatus Acidiferrales bacterium
GACATGTACTACTTCGAGGATGCCATCGCCGAAGAAACCAAGGCCGCCGGAATGCGCGGCATTCTCGGCGAAACCTGGCTCGACTTTTCCGCTCCCGACAACAAGAACGAAGCGCAAGCAGCCGCCTACACCGAAAAATTCCTGAAACGCTGGCAAGGTGATCCGCTCATTCATGCAGCGGTTGCGCCTCACTCCATCTATCTCTGCTCGCAAAAAACGCTTCATGATGTGCAAGCGCTCGCCCAAAAATATCACGCGCCAATCTTGATCCACGTCGCGGAAATCAAGAAGGAACTCGACGACAGCCTCGCGCAAAACAACGCCACTCCCGTTCAATACATGAATCGTATCGGCCTTCTCGGCCAGGACGTTATCGCCGCCCACTGCGTCTGGGTCGACGCAACCGACCGCCAGCTCCTCGCTGAAAAAGGTGTCGGCTGCGTGCACAATCCGTCCAGCAACATGATGCTGGCCAGCGGTGTGGCCCCCGTGATGGAAGAACGCGCCGCCGGCGTCGCCGTGGGCCTCGGTACCGACGGTCCCTCCGGCAGCAACAACGATCTCGATTTGATGGAAGAGATGGACTTGGCCGCCAAACTGCAGAAAATCACCAAAATGGATCCCCGCGCCCTCGGAGCAATGGCTGTCGTGGAGATGGCCACCATCGAAGGTGCCAAAGCCGTGCACCTGGACAAAGAGATCGGCTCGCTAGAGCCAGGTAAAAAAGCGGATTTGATCGCGATCAATCTAGACGAACCCAACGCCGTTCCCATGTACGACGTTTACTCTCAGCTCGCCTATGCGCTGAAAGCTAAGGATGTCGACACAGTGATCATCGAAGGCCGGGTGGTCATGCGCGACCACAAACTTCTCACCCTTCACGAAGGCGAAATTCTCGCTCGAGCCCGTGAATATGGGAAAAAGGTAGAGGCTTCGTTGAAATAGCTTTCCGCGTCGCTCTAAGGGTGCAGTTGCAATACCCTGAGCAGTTGGTCTTGGACCTTCTTTAGCTCGCGTTCCCGCTCGTGCTCTTCGCGCGTGCGATCGCTCAACGCTTCCTTCAGCAAAAGCAGATTCCGCCGGAACTCCATTTGCATCAATACCAGCCGGCTCAGCGCCTTCAGCGCCGCCTCTTGGTCCGCGGCCAAATTTCGCGGCGTCCGGTCAATCACGCACAGAGTACCCAGCGCGTAGCCATCCTCGTTAATCAGCGGTGCTCCCGCATAGAAGCGTATGCTCGGCTCCGATACCACCAGCGGATTCGTGCGAAACCGCTCATCCTGCAGGGCGTCCGGCACCACAAACACGTCCCCCTGTTGGATAGCCGTCGAGCAAAACGCGATGTCTCGCGAAGTCTCCGTCGCTGAAATCCCAACCTTGGCCTTGAACCACTGCCTGTCCTCGTCGACCAGCGAAATCAGCGCGATGGGTGTCTTACACACGTACGAAGCCAGCAGCGCCAGGTCATCGAAAGCTTGTTCCGGCTCGCTGTCCAGGATTGCATACTTCTGCAACGCATCCACGCGCGCGGCGTCGTTGGTTGACATCATCGGAGCGCCCATTTGCGACCTCGTCCGGATATGTCCAATCGGTTCGTTCCATCATACTCCATCTCGCCCGCCATCGGCATCATCGCAGCAGCTTCTGCAGCAGCGCTTTGCCTTCCAAGTCGCTTAGGACATTTTTTCGCATGAGCGCGATAATTAGTTCGTTCAGCACGTAGTTCTGCTCCTGGCTTGGTGCCTTGTCCGCTGCCGCTTTCTGGTCCGGTCTTTCTTGTTCCGCGACTAAAGGATCTGGCCGGACCTCACCGCTCAACTCCGCCAGCCATCTTTCGAGAACGGGCGATTGTTCCGGATCGATCACCGTAAACATCAGCCCCATGCCCATGCCCGCTGCGGCGAACACCACTTTTGCTTGCGCCACAAACGTCCGGTCCTGGTCCACAATGCGTATTTTGACTTCCGAGTTCACGCCCAACGGGCTCATCGCGTCGACGTAGCACCCTCCGCGCCCCAGGTCGCTGATGCGCCCTTGAATCCGCGCTCCCGACCGCGTTTCCACTACCTCCGCGGTCGCGCTAAACGCATATCGTGGATGCTTGCGCCGTTCGATGCTGGCCACGGCTGCGGAACTCTGCAATTTCTTGCGATCAGAAAGCATTGCGTTCTGGCAATTCTTACGCAGACAGTCTTGTACGGGGGTTTGACGGAAGGGGGAATTCAAACCTGCTTTACAACACAACCTGTGCTTACGCTACAAGTATTCACCGCTCGGTACAAGCGCTTGCCCGACGAACGTTGGTTTACTTGCCATCACCTGAACCCCAATCTTGTCCGTTACCGCCAAATACATGGAGATTGTATGCATGCGAAGATGCCGTGAAAGTTACATATCCGCCCTTCTACTCTTTTAAGGTAAACTTGCGCATGGCGGCTAAGCCCCCCAGCGAAAAGCTCAAAGACATCCGCTCTCGTTTGGGCATCACCACACGCGAAGTCGCCGACTTCAGCCAGAAGATCGCCGAAGCCGAAGGTAATCCCGAGTTCCATATCTCCAACGCCTGGCTCACGCAAGTCGAAAACTCCGATTCCGTTCCCAGCATCTTTAAGCTCTACAGTCTCAGCTCCATCTATCGCATCAAGTTCACCGACCTCCTACTCCTTTATGGAGTCGACTTGCAGCACCTCAGCCGCCATCAGTTGGCCGCTCCCTTACCGGCCACCCACCTCACCAATCTCGAGGTTTACGACCAGCAGCGCACCGTCTCCTTCCCCATTCGCTTCGATCGCTCCTTCGACATCGACAACACTAATCTCCTTTCCCGCCTCGTTGAAGTCTGGGGCGAAGTTCCCATCGCCCTCATCCAGCACCTCGACATTCGCCACGGCCTTTACGGTTACATCGGTCTTCAGGACATGACTCTCTACCCTCTGCTTCGCCCCGGCTCGTTTGTGCAGATTGACCCACGCGTGCGCAAAGTCCAGCCCATGCGCTGGCGTACGGAGTTCGACCGCCCCATTTATTTTGTGGAACTGCGCGATGGTTATGCTTGCTCTTGGTGCGAGTTGCAGGACGGCCATCTGCTGCTGCTGCCCCACCCGCTCTCGCCTCGCGCAGTGCGCAGGCTCGCGCAGGGTACCGACGCTGAAATCGTCGGTCGGGTGACTGCCGTCGCTATGACGCTGATGCCCCCACCGCCCTCGGCTTCGGACGCCGCTGCACAATTGCCAGGGCCAGTTTAATGTTCGACACGAATAGCTGTGCCAATGCCACGTTGACATTCACGGGCAGCGCCACGCGGTAGGGCTCCAGTTTTTGCCACACCTGCAGGATTTCCTCGCGGCTCTGCTGTGATGCGCTCACATAGAGTTCCACTTCCCCCACAAGGCGTTCCAGCGGAGATGCCGCAATGCGGTAAAAGATCTGCCGGTGCGCCAGCGCCAGCGCCTTGCACGCGAGTTCCCCTCGAAAGCGCGCTGCCAATCCATCGTGGCGGTATTGGCCGGTGTTGTAATCTCGCGTGGACGCCAGATAGATCAGGCGGGCCAGGTCGCCGCTAATTCGTTGCAGCGTTCGGCGTGACAGGTCGTCGTACGCCTCTTCTACCGTCACCGTTCTGTCTGGAACATCCATATACGCGAGTTGCCCGCTTCCCTCGGAATTGTTCACCATTTCCACCCGCAGCTACGCAGATTCAGCTTCCCCAGCGTTTGCCAGGACCCCCGCCTGGAATGTCTCCTGCAACTTGCGCACCCGCTGCGAGAGCCTCTGCGCAAAATGCGCCAGGCCTCCCAGCCACAGCGGTCCCGCTATCTGAATGGTCACCGACAAAATTCCGCACACGGCCATCAGCATCAGAAATTGGGCGAAAATAGTGATTTCCGTCGAGAATTCCAGATTCTTACTGTGGCGCGCTGCTTGCGCGTGCTCGTTGATCACTCTTCGGATCAACGCCGAGGTTTGGCGCACCCAGACCAGCGCTACCTTCTTTCGTTCCCGTTCGAACAATCGTTCAATGCCAGCCGCTCTAAGCCCGCGCACAAATTCCCAGTCCGCGCGGGAGAAGACCCTGTTTACAAGTTCTTCCGGGCACGGCGCGGTTGCGTCTTCCTCACCGGCCGCGGGCCCCGGTATCAACGGTCGTGACGCCAGCCATCCCTTTAGCGCCGCCGCCGTCAACAACAGCAGTAATACCGCTCCCGCCACCAAGCTCGCGAACTCGATCATAAACGCACCGCCTTTCGCAGCTGCCCGCGCGCTTCTTGCAGACGCCTCTGCGTCGTCGTCGCGATCAGTTGATAATCCCGCTCTAACTGCGCGTTCTCCGCCTCAGGGATCGCCTGGTACGACCACAAGTATCCCAGCCACAAACTCAGCGCCACCAGATAGGATGCGGAATACGCGTAAAACCAGAAATCCTTTCCGGCCACAGGTACAAACGTCAGGCAAATCACCCGCTCGGCGATGAATAGCGCGTAGCCAAGCAATATGCCCCGCAAATTCCGCGCAAACGGTATCGAATAGGACGCGAACACAGTGACCAGCGCCACAATCGCAATCGCTTGCACGGTTCGCAGCGCCCGCTCCATCTGCAGCGCCGTCGTCTCCGCCAGCAAGCGCGGATCGCTCCACAGCGCGGCGGCTGCCTTAGCCAGCGCCAGCACAAAGAGAAACAGCAAAATTTTCCGCGCCGTTTTGGCAGTCCCCGGATAGGCTGCGAGTGCCACCCGGTAGATCTCGAACACGATCCAGCAGCCCAGGATCAAACCCAGAAATTACGTTGTCCAATACACTGAGCTGTAGAGTTCCTC
>CATPAM010000254.1 GCA_955651735.1 Candidatus Acidiferrales bacterium
ACGTTAAGTTCTCGCTGCAAAATGTCCAGTTCCGTCTGCGCGGTCGTGATCTTGTAGTCGATTGCGGCAAACTGTTTTCTCCAATACGCTTCATTCCTCCCGTCGCGGTCGTTTTCCGAATTCGCTGATTCGCTTTCTGCGACAGCGTCGGCCTCGGGTTCGCTGTCAGTGGGAGAGTTCCGCCTCAAATCCGTTAGCCGATCTTCGAGTTCGGCAACCATTTGCTCCGCTTCCTGGACTTCCGCCTGCTTCTCTGTCAAGCGCGTCTCAATGCCCACAAGCTCTGGCCGTTTATTTCTCCGGGACGGCGGCTCGGGATTCGAGTATTCCTGTTGCGCCTTGAGTCTCTGATCCCGGCGAAGCAGTTCTGCGTCCTTGCGAGCATGCTCCAAATGCTCTTTCTCTTGTGCCAGCGCATTCTTTAGGTTCTTTTCCTCACGGTTAAGTTTGCGTCCGCTATTTGTTTCCGGTTCTTCCGGCCCATACTCCGTCCGTAGTTCGCCCGGAACAATCGCATTGTGCCTCGCCTGTTCTTCCAGCGCGTCAATCTGCCGCAGCAATGCAACACGCTGCTTCCGCAGTACCTCCATTTGGCCTTCAGATGTCACTCCCTCCGGCTCCTGGTCCAAAGCGACAGCGTCGGTTATGCCCTTGCCCGATTTACGTGCTTCCACCAGCGTTCTGAGGTCGGTGTCGATCTTGGCAACTTCTTCCCGCAATGATTGAATCTGTCGCGCGTACCACTTTGCGTCCCTAAATCTCGTGTAGTGGTCTGTCTCCTGAGAGAACGCAGGCTGAGATAGAAGTGAGACGGCCAAGAGGGTTCCGATGAACCGAATACGCCTCTTCGTGGGCATAGATGAATCCTCGCTCGCCTGAAATCGTGCGCCGCCAGCCTTGAAATGGTAGGCAGCGATATTGCGAATTGGCTATAGTACTCACGCAATGCGCAATCGGGGAGCCTTGGCGGCGGACAGTCGAATCCTGGTTCGAGTCCAGGCCTCCCAGCCAAAATCATTTTGAATTTGCCTGCAGGTTGACCCAGGCGGCGTTGCGGCGGCCGGATTCGAGGGTGGCGGCGATGAAGCGCATGCCTTCGACGCCGTCTTCGACGTTGGGGACGAGCAGGGAAGCAAGCGATGGCGAGCGGCCTTCGCGGCGCGCGTAGATTTGCTCGGCGAGATCGGTGTAAAGCTGCGCGAAGGCTTCGAGATAACCTTCCGGGTGGCCGGCGGGAATGCGGCTGGCGTGCGCAGCGGGGGAATTTCCTCCGGGTCCTGGGCGGCGAATCGTCTCCGGAGCTTCGCCGAGCCTTGCAAATTGCAACGTATTCGGTTCTTCCTGGTGCCAGTCCAAACCGGCCTTTTCGCCGTAGACGCGCAAGCGCAGATTGTTGGCGTTGCCGGTGGCTACCTGGCTGGCCCACAACGCGCCTTTCGCTCCTTCGGCAAAACGCAGCAGGAGTTGCACGTTGTCGTCCAGACGGCGGCCAGGGACGAAGATGGAAACGTCGGCGGCGACTTCGCGGCAATGCAATCCGGTGACGAAGCAGGCGATGTTGTAGGCGTGCGTGCCGATGTCACCGAGGCTGCCGCCAGGGCCGCTTCGCGCGGGATCGGTGCGCCACGCAGCTTGTTTTTGACCGGTCTGCTCCAGCGGCGTAGCGAGCCAGTCTTGCGCGTATTCGACTTGCACCACGCGAATTTTTCCGAGTTGGCCTTCGGCGATCATCTGGCGGGCTTGGCGGACCATGGGATAGCCGGTGTAATTGTGCGTGACTCCGAAGATCAGCCCGCTGCGGTGCACGACGGCAGCGATATCGAGCGCTTCTTCTACCGTGGTGGTCAGGGGCTTGTCGCAAATAACGTGAAAGCCTGCTTCGAGAAAAGCTTTGGCCATCGGGTAGTGCATGTTGTTGGGCGTGACGATGGATACGGCTTCGATGCGATCCGGGCGCGCGACTTCGGCGGCGGCCATTTCGGTGTAGCTGCCGTAGGCGCGATCCGGCGCGATGTGCAAGTCTTGCGCTGCGGAGCGGCTGCGTGCCGCGTCGGAGGAGAGCGCGGCGGCGACGAGTTCGTAGTGATCGTCCATGCGCGCGGCGATGCGGTGCACCGCGCCGATGAACGCGCCGGGGCCGCCTCCCACCATGCCCAATCGGATGCGGCGCTTTCCTTCACCTGCGCTTGTGCCTGAGATCATCGCGTCACCTGGTATTTAGGTCAGACCGAGCATGCGGCGGTTGGCGGCGTGGTCGGCACCGGACTTTGCAAAATCATCGAAAGTTGAGCTTGCGGCTTGAATGATGTGGTGGGCGATGAACGGAGCGCCTTCCGCAGCGCCCTGCTCGGCGCTCTTGATGCAGCATTCCCATTCGAGAACGGCCCAGCCGTCGAAACTGTATTGCGTTAGTTTGGAAAAGATTCCGGTGAAGTCCACTTGCCCGTCGCCGGGCGAGCGAAAACGGCCAGCGCGATTGATCCATGGCTGATATCCGCCGTAGACGCCCTGGCGTCCTGTGGGACGAAATTCAGCGTCTTTCACGTGAAACATCTTGATGCGCTGGTGGTAGAAGTCGAGGTATTCCAGGTAATCGAGTTGCTGCAAAACAAAATGGCTGGGATCAAAGACGATGTTGCAGCGCGGATGATTGCCGGTGCGCTCCAGAAACATTTCGAAGGTTACGCCATCGTGCAGGTCTTCGCCGGGATGAATCTCGAAGCAAAGATCGACTCCCGCCGCGTCGAACGCGTTCAGGATCGGCTTCCAGCGCGCGGATAGTTCGTCGAAAGCGGTTTCGACCAATCCGGCGGGACGCTGCGGCCACGGGTACATGTAGGGCCAAGCCAGCGCGCCGGAAAATGTGGCGTGGGCACGCAGCCCCAGATTCGCTGAGGCTTTGGCGGCGAACTGCAACTGCTCGACAGCCCAGGCTTGCCGGGCGCGCGGATTTCCTTTCACCGATTGCGGCGCGAATCCGTCAAAGGCAATGTCATACGCGGGATGCACGGCCACGAGCTGCCCTTGGAGATGGGTCGAAAGCTCGGTGAGTGCGAGCCTGTGGCGCGACAAAATACCGCGCACTTCGTCGCAATATGTCTTGCTCTCGGCGGCGCGCTTCAGGTCGAAGAGACGCGCATCCCAAGTGGGAATCTGCACGCCCTTGTAGCCGAGCTCTGCCGCCCAGCGCGCAATGTTTTCCAGGTTGTTGAACGGTGCTTCGTCGCCCGCAAACTGGGCCAGAAAAATCGCGGGTCCTTTTACCGTGTTCATGCGCACCCACTCCCGAAACTCGACCGAGCATCTTAGTATGTTTTGGCCTGGAGTGCATGCGTTCCCGCGCCGCAGCGAAGCGGCTGGTCCTTGTGGGGATAGGGGATAGGGGATAGGAGCGGGCGAAACTGCCCTCCTCTGCACTCTTCGTCAGTTGCGTGAGCGAGGTTCCGCAGGTCGCCCACGATATTCATCATCTCGTGGTTACCGAGCAGACTTACTACCCGGCCGCCTGCTTGTGGCGCTTCTTTTTCGAGCGCCATCATCAGGTCCATGACCTCGCGCGGCTTGGGGCCGCGATCCAGGAGGTC
>CATPAM010000255.1 GCA_955651735.1 Candidatus Acidiferrales bacterium
AATTGGCTGGGGCGGAAGGATTCGAACCTTCACCATCCACATTAACAGTGTGGTGTCCTACCGGTTGGACCACGCCCCAGCGGCTTTTGCGGCCGACCTACGGCCGAGCAAACTAGGTAGGCTCCGCCTTGTCGTTGACGGCGGAGGGTTTTCTAAGATAGCACGACCGGGCTGGACTTCCACACCCAACTGGACACAAAAAAATCAATCCTTACTCTTGAATCGAGCCTCCATAGATCAGGCAACATGGCTCTTGCTGGGTACGCGGGAGGTGGACCTGCGGGCTTTCATTTGAAAAGTTCGAACGCGCGGTATCGTTTGCCGCAGATGAATTCGGTAGAGCATTGAAAGTAAGTTTGTTGAACGGTTGCATTCCCGAAAGTTTTGTTGGAAACTATCGCGTCAATTACCATTCGGGTTGGCAATTCCCGGTCAGGACAAGGTGGACGCCAGGTGCCTCTCCCTTTCGTTGCGCTCACCGCAAAAGTGCAAGATTGACATGGCCCAGATTTTTCACCGCAGCACGAATTTTATCGCAAAGTTCAGTGTCTTTTTTGGGGCGCTGCTTGCGGCTTTGGCGCTGGGCGGTGTGATGGGCTTGGCCCGCGCCCCCTATTTGACGAACCAAAACGTCACGCGCGAGCAGCCCATCCAGTTCAGCCACAAGCATCACGTGGGCGACGACGGCATCGACTGCCGTTACTGTCATACCGCCGTGGAGAGCTCCGCTACCGCGGGGATTCCTCCCACCAAGACCTGCATGAATTGCCATTCGGTACTCTTCAACAACGCCGGCTACCTGGAGCCCGTGCGCGAAAGTTATCGCACGGATAAATCCATCGAATGGATTCGCGTGCATCGCCTGGCCGACTATGTCTATTTCAACCACAGCATTCACATCAACAAAGGCGTGGGCTGCTCCTCGTGCCACGGGCAAGTCAACCAAATGCCGCTGATGTTTCAGGCCTCGCCCCTGCTGATGCAGTGGTGCCTGGATTGCCATCGCAACCCGGAAACGGTTTTGCGCCCGCGCGACCAGGTTTTCAACATGGACTGGAAGGCCCCTGCGAACCAGGCGGAAATCGGGAAACAATTGGCGGCGGAGTATAAGATTCAAAGCGTTGCGCAGCTGCAGAGTTGCTCGACGTGTCATCGATAGCGGACGGTATGAGCGATCACGACATCCACAGTTCCATGCCCCAGCACGAAGCACGCGAACAAGACTCGCACGAAGCTGAGCAGCCCGAGGATTTGACCTTGCGCGAGCGCCCCCTGGATTTGGCCGCGGTGCGCGCCAAGCTGCAATCGAAAAGTGGCAAGCAATACTGGCGCACCATTGAAGAGCTCGCCGAAGATCCGCATTTTGAGGATTTGCTGCATCGCGAATTTCCCCGCCAGGCTGCGGAATGGGACGAGGCCGTCGATCGCCGGGATTTCCTTAAGCTGATGGCGGCTTCCCTGGCCTTTGCCGGGCTAACCGGCTGCAAGGCCAATGAACAAACCCACATCGTGCCGTATGTAAAGCAGCCTGACGGCATGGTTCTGGGCAAGCCGTTGTTCTTCGCCACGGCCATGCCTTTCGGCGCGGACGCCATCGGCCTCCTGGTGGAAAGCCACGAAGGACGCCCCACAAAAATCGAAGGCAATCCCGATCACCCGGCCAGCGGGGGTGGGACCGATGTGTTCACGCAAGCTTCGATTTTGAATCTGTACGATCCGGACCGCGCGCAGACCGTGGCTTTCGCGGGTGAGATTCGCACATGGTCCGCATTCCTGGACGCGGCCCAGGTCATGGCCGCGGAAATCAAGGCCGTGAACGGTGCGGGTTTTCGCATTCTCACCGGAACGGTTGTTTCGCCAAGCATTGCCGAGCAGTTGCAATACCTGCTGAGGCTTTATCCGCAGTCCAAGTGGCATCAGTGGGAACCCGCCGGAAGCGACGGCGCGCGCGAGGGCGCCAAGCTGGCCTTCGGCCGCTATGTCAATACCGTCTACCGACCGGAAAAAGCGGAAGTCATTCTCTGCCTCGACTCCGATTTCCTCGCCACCGGACCGGGGCACATCCGCTACATGAAAGAGTTTTTTCGTCGCCGCAAACTTGATCAGTTTGCCGAAGCCGATCGCGCGGCCGGCGAGATGAACCGCTTGTACGTGGTCGAGCCCACACCCTCGGTAACTGGCTCCAGCGCGGACCACCGCCTCCCTCTCAGTTTTCTTGACGTTCAGCAGTTCGCCCGTTCTCTGGCTGCCAAGCTGAGCCTGGGCGGCAGCGGGACGCTCTCCTCGACGGCGGAAAAGTGGCTCGACGTCGTTGTAAAGGATCTGCAAAAGAATCAGCACCGCTCCCTGGTGGTCGCGGGCGAGCAGCAGACCGCGGAAGTACACGCGCTGGTTCACGCCATCAACGCCGCGCTTGGCAACGTCGGCAACGCGCTCTACTACACCGAACCCGTGGAAGCCAACCCTGTCAACAATCTCGAATCGCTGCGCGACCTTTGCGCCGACATGGACGCGGGCAAGGTCAACACGCTGCTGATCCTCAGCAGCAATCCCGTCTACAACGCCCCCCACGATTTCGATTTCACGTCCAAGCTGCGCAAAGTCGCCCACACCATGCACCTGAGCTCGCACTTTGACGAAACTTCGGACTATTGCCGGTGGCATGTGGCGGAGTCGCATTACCTTGAAACCTGGAGCGACGCGCGCTGCTTCGATGGCACCCTCAGCATCATCCAGCCGCTGATCGCTCCGCTCTACCACACGCATTCTGGGTATGAAGTCCTTGCCGCATTCAGTGACAAGCCTGGCTTGAGCGCCTACGACGCGGTGCGCAATCGCCTGAAAGCCGCAAATCCCGGCGGCGATTTCGAGAAATTCTGGCGTAAGTCCTTGAATGACGGCGTTGTGGCGAACACCGCCTATCCGCCCTTGAACCTCGCGGCCAAGGTTAGCGCCGCCAGCTTGCCTCCCATCCCGCCTCCCAATCCCGGCGAGCTCGAGTTTCTCTTCCGGCCCGACCCCACGATTCACGACGGGCGCTTCGCCAACAACGGCTGGCTGCAAGAATTGCCGAAGCCGGTCAGCAAGCTGGTCTGGGACAATGCGGCAATGTTCGGCCCCGATACTTCCTGGAATCTTGGCGTGACGCACTCCGTCGTCGCGCGCGGCGGCGAGCACGGCCAAATCGCGGCCACCGTTGTGGACATCGCGCTCTCCAACAGCAGAGTGACCGCCGCCGGCTGGATCGTCCCTGGACAAGTCGAGGGCGTCGTGGTCCTTCCGCTCGGCTACGGCCGCAAGAAAGCCGGCTATACCGGCACGAACAAAGGTTTCAACGCCTATGCCGTGCGCAGCTCCGATGCGCTTTGGCGCGCCACCGCTGGTGCGGAATCGGTCAAGAAAACCGGCGAGGAATATTCGCTGGGCTGCACGCAATATCACTTCAATATGGAAGGCCGCAAGATTCTCAGCGCCGGCACGCTTGAGGAATACAAGAAGAACCCCGGTTTCGCCCACGAAGGCGACGAAACTCCCCCCAAGGCGCTTTCTCTGTACCCGGAATTTAAATATCCCGGCAACGCCTGGGGTATGGCCATCGATCTCAGCAGCTGCAACGGCTGCAACGCCTGTGTCGTGGCCTGCGTCGCGGAAAACAACATTCCCGTGGTCGGTAAAGATCAGGTTTTGCGCGGCCGCGAAATGCATTGGATTCGCATCGACCGCTACTACAACAAGAAGACCAGCACAAACGATCCGCGCACAAACGAGCACGATGCGCTCGCCAATCCCGAAACATTTTTCCAGCCAGTTCCGTGCATGCAGTGCGAGAACGCGCCTTGCGAACAGGTCTGCCCGGTCGCCGCCACGGTGCACAGCGCGGAAGGCCTGAACGACATGGTCTACAACCGCTGCATCGGCACCCGCTACTGCTCCAACAACTGCCCATACAAGGTGCGCCGCTTCAATTTCCTTCGCTTCCAGGATTGGGAGACGCCGCAGTTCAAGCTCATGCGCAATCCGGAAGTCACCGTGCGCAGCCGCGGCGTGATGGAAAAGTGCACCTATTGCGTGCAGCGCATCAACAACGTGCGCATCGAAGCGGAAAAGCAAAATCGCCCCATTCGCGATGGCGAGATCGTCACCGCATGCCAGGCTTCTTGCCCGGCCGAAGCCATCGTGTTCGGCAACATCAATGACCCCAACAGCCGCGTCGCCAAGCTCAAGGCCCAGCAGCGCAATTACAACGTTCTCGGCGAGCTCAACACCCGGCCGCGCACCACCTATCTGGCCGCAGTGCGCAACCCCAATCCTGAAATGGAGACGGCATGAGTGCTGGTCAGCCGCCAATCGATTCTCCTCAGATTCGCCGCCTCTCTCCGGTGCTGGGGCCGGGGCATACCTTCACCTCGGTCACTGACAAGATCAGTTCGATCGTTCTTACCCGGCCTACATCCCTCGGCTGGGTGGTGGGATTCGCAATCTCATTTAGCTTGGTGATGATCCTCACCGTCGCCCTCGCCTGGCTAATCATCAAGGGCGTCGGAATCTGGGGCATCAACATTCCCATCGGCTGGGGCTTTGCGATCGTCAACTTCGTCTGGTGGATTGGTATTGGCCACGCCGGCACTTTGATTTCGGCCATTCTGTTTTTGCTGAACCAGAAATGGAGCACCTCCATCAACCGCTTCGCCGAAGCCATGACGCTCTTTGCCGTGGCCTGCGCCGGCATTTTCCCGCTCCTCCACACCGGCCGCCCGTGGATGAGCTATTACATGTTCCCGTATCCGAGCACCATGGGTTTGTGGCCGCAATTCCGCAGCCCGCTCATC
>CATPAM010000256.1 GCA_955651735.1 Candidatus Acidiferrales bacterium
GAGGATTCTGGCTTGTAGTGAACCACCGCGGGGTCGGGATTGAACGAGGAGTCTGACGCCAGATTTAGATCCAACTCGTGGAACGCGCGCTCGGTTTCCACCAGGCCGCGCCAGTGAAACGGCGAGTCAGATTCAGCGAACGCTGCGACGCGGCGCGGCAACTCTCCTCGGTAGGTGCGAGCTTCCATCATCGCCACGGCGTTGCCGTGCAAAATGAATCGCGCACCGATATAGATAAAAACTGCCAGCAAGGCGAGGATCGCGCCGATTCGTCCGCGTGGCGCCTTGGATTTTGCGCCGATTTCTTCCGTGACGAGGGCGAGGAGTTGCGGCAGAAGCGCGCCAGCAAGAAAAATCAGCAGAATCCAGAGATCGAAGTGAGGGACCCAGTCGGCGGAAGATCGCTGCGCGCGAAAAGGCCAGAGGAGCTGGATGCTTTCGTTTTGCGTCAAGTCCGTTGCGACGTGTAGCGAACAAGCCGCGAGTAAGGCAAGAAAAACCGTGCGGATTGGATCTGCTTTTGGCTTGTTCCGGGTGGTGAGTGACGCCGCGGCGAGGAATGCACCAACGATCACTAGCGTTCCTAAAATGGAGTGGGTGGCGTTGCGATGCCACGCGAGGAATACGGATGGACCGACATGCGCGCTGAGCTGGTCGAGGTCAGCCGCGGCGCCGGCGAGAACCGCGGTGAGCAGCGTGGCGCGCGAGGCTCCTGGGAATAGGGCGCGGGTGACGGAGTAAGACGCCAACCCGTGTGTGAGGACATCCATTTTAATTCTTGGATTGTGCTGGGAGTTTCGCGATGGAAGAGTCTGTTGGGACTAAAAGCTTCAGCGCGCGCGGGACGATTTTGAATTCGACCGGGAGTCGCGCGAGCGGCTCGCCATCGACCTGGGCGTAAACCGGATTGGCGTCAAGCGGCTCGCACACGATGCTCTTGGCTTTCCAATAGTGCACACCTTCAGTGCCACGCAGTTTGCCGGCCCACAGGGTTGGCAAATAACTCAAATAGCGGAAGCCGCTCTGCGTGGTGAGGCCCATGATTTCGAATTGGTCGGCGTAGAGATCGGCTTCGTCGGTGATGCGAAACGGGCCGCCGTAATGCTTCGTTCTGCCGACAACTACGAGCGAGACGTGCAGTTTTTCTTTGCCGGTAACGACGCGGAAGTGCGGAAATCTGTAGCGGAAGACTTCGCGGGCGCCTTGCCACCAGTAGGCGAGGATGCCAAGGCGCGCTTTCAGATCGAGATCGATGGAGTAGACGATCATGCCGTCGGGACCGGCGCCGGCGACGCTCAGGAAATAGAGGGCCTTCGACGGCTCCTTGACCGGAGTGGCGAGGCCGAGCGCGATTTCCTTTACTTCGCCGTGGACCAATTTGTGCGCGGCGGCTGGGATATCCCAGGGCAAGCCGATCTCTTTTGCGAGTACGTTTGCGGTGCCGCCCGGCAACAAAGCCAGGGGCACGCGATGACCGTTTTGCTGAATGGCAAGGCCGTTGACGATTTCGTTTAGGGTGCCATCGCCGCCGCAGGCGATCACCAGTTGACGCCCTTCAGAGCCGGCTCGTTGCGCCATGGCTGTGGCTTCACCGGGCCCTCGCGTTTCCTGAAGATCGGCCTCTATGCCGCCGAGCGAAAGAATGCGGCGGGCTTCGTCGAGCACGCGGCGCCGGCCGCGGCCGCCGTTGCCGGCGTTAGGATTGTGAATCAGCAAAGCGTTGCGAAGGTTTGGGTGCATCGGCCCTTTCCGGGGCGCTCTCTAGCCGCGCCGCGAAAACTCCATTCTATATAATATGATGCGGATTCCGATGAACGTTCTTCCGAGGGTTCCATGGCCAAGGCCGTAGCCGCCAAACACGAGATCGAAGAGCTGCGCGACAAACTGCGCCACCACGAATATTTGTACTACGTTTTGGACCAGCCGGAGATTTTGGACGCGGCGTATGACCGCTTGATGAAGCGGCTCGAGGAATTGGAGTCGGCCCATCCGCAACTGATTACCTCGGATTCTCCCAGCGTGCGCGTGGGCGGCACGCCGCGCGAGGGATTCCAGACCGTGCAGCACGCGCGGCCGATGCTGAGCCTGGACAATGCGTTTTCTTACCATCAATTGCGGGATTTCGACCGGCGGGTGCGGCAGGGCAGCGGTCGGCAAAAAATCGAGTACATCGCGGAGCACAAATTCGATGGGTTGAGCATTTCGCTGCAGTACGTGGATGGCGGGCTGGCCCGCGGGGTTACGCGAGGCGATGGGCGAACGGGAGAGGACGTTACGCCGAATGTGAAGACCATCCGCTCGATTCCGCTGCGGGTGGAGCTGAGTGCGCTGAAGAAATTGAAGCTGCCGCCGACGTTTGAGGTGCGCGGCGAAGTCCTGATGACGCGCAAGGCGTTCGAGGCCATGAACCGCCAGCAGGAAGAGAGCGGTGGAAAGATTTTTGTGAATCCGCGGAATGCGGCGGCGGGTTCGGTGCGCGTGCTCGACCCTTCGATTACCGCGCGGCGGCGGCTGGAATTCTTTGCGTATTATTTGATGGTGGATGGCGAAGTTCCTTGCGCGAAGCATTCGGAGTCCCTGGAAGCATTGAAGCAATTGCACTTCCGCGCTTCGGAGCATTGGAAGCTTTCCGATGGTATCGAGGAAGTTGTCAAGTATTGCGATGCTTGGGAACCGAAGCGGGAGAAGCTGCCTTACGAGATCGACGGCGTGGTGATCAAGGTCAATTCGCTGGGAATTCAGCGGGAACTGGGGTTCACTGCGAAGGCGCCGCGCTGGGCGATCGCGTACAAATATCCGGCGCGGCAAGAAACCACGGTGGTGAACGACATTCGCGTGCAGGTGGGCCGCACCGGCACGCTGACGCCGGTGGCGGCGCTCGAGCCGGTGCAGGTCGGAGGCGTCACTGTCAGCCGTTCCACGCTGCACAACATGGATGAGATCGAGCGGCTAGGATTGCAAATCGGGGATACCGTGCTGATCGAGCGCGCGGGGGAAGTGATTCCTCATGTGCTCAAGGTGACGAAGGAAGGCGCGAACCGGAAGCCGTTTCGCATGCCGAAGAATTGCCCGGAGTGCGGCAGCGCGATTCACCGGGCGGAAGGAGAAGTGGCCTATCGCTGCGTGAACGCTGCTTGCCCAGCGAAACGCAAGGAGTCGCTGCTGCACTTTGCGAGCCGGCACGCGATGGACATCAACGGCCTGGGCGACAAAATCGTGGACCAGTTAGTGGACAAGGGCATGGTGAAAGATGTCGCGGACCTTTACACGCTGAAGCTCGACGATGTTGCGGAGCTCGAGCGCATGGGGGAAAAATCCGCGCAGAACTTGTTGGAGCAGATTGCGGCCAGCAAGAAGCATTCGCTCGCGCGGCTCATCTACGCGCTGGGGATTCGCATGGTTGGTGAGCGCACGGGGCAACTTCTTGCAGAACATTTCTCTTCCCTGGATGAGCTGTCGGAGGCTAAGGAAGAGCAGCTCTTGGAGGTGTCGGAAGTGGGCCCGAAAGTCGCGGCGGCCATCGCGGAATTTTTCTCCGAATCCGCAAACCGGAAAATCATCAAGAAGCTGGATAAAGCCGGCGTGCGGCCCACCGTGGAAAAGCGTATCTTCAAGAGCCAGAAATTCGCCGGCAAGTCCTTCGTGTTCACCGGCGCCCTGGCCAATCGTTCCCGAGAAGAAGCCGGCCAATTAGTGATGCAACACGGCGCCAAAGTCTCCGGCTCGGTAAGCAAGAAAACGGATTACGTAGTGGTAGGCACCGACCCCGGCTCGAAGTACGACAAAGCCAAAGAGCTGGCCGTCCCGGTGCTCACCGAACCAGAATTCGAAAAGCTCCTAGGCCTCACAAAGGGCCGTTCCTGAATCCGCATTCTTACCGCTTTCGTATTGCCTATCGCTCCCGCTGATGGCTGGCTTATTCTCTCCTTGACAGCTTAGGAGTGATCGCGCTAGTCTCCTAACTATCTTAGGAGGGCCGGTGACGGACCAAGCTCAGCTGCTTCCTGGCACACTCGATCTTCTCATCCTTAGGGCGGTCTCGCTCGGCCTACTGCATGGGTACGGCATCCTTCTACGCATCGGGCAGATCTCCGGCAATGCCCTGTTGATCGAACAGGGCGCGCTCTATCCCGGTCTGTTTCGCCTGGTGCGCCAGGGACTGCTCAAGGCGAGCTGGGGCACGTCGGAGAACAATCGCCGGGCCAAGTTTTACGAACTCACCGCCGCGGGCCGCAAGCGTCTGCGCGAAGAGACCGACAGTTGGAATCGGCTCGCGACTGCCATCGGTTCCGCCCTTGCTGCGCAACCGGAGGAAGTATGAAACTCCTCGACTCGCTTCGTTTCCGCATCGCCACTCTCTTCCAGCGTTCGCAGATGAATGCGGAGATGGAGGAGGAGCTTCGCTCCCACATCCAGCATCGTGCTGACGATCTCGAGCGCTCCGGTCTTGCTCGCCCCGAGGCCGAGCGTCGTGCCCGCATCGAGTTCGGCGGCTCTCTACGCGTCAAGCAAGAGTGCCACGAAGCAGCGGGTGGAACGTTCGTCGAATCGCTCTTACAGGATTTGCGCTTCGGCTTTCGCATGTTGCGCAAATCTCCCGGCTTTACTGCGGCCGCCATTGTGACACTGGCAATGGCCATCGGCGCAAACGCTGTGGTCTTTAGTGTGTTGAATGCGCTGATCCTGCACCCGCTGCATGTGCCGGACGCGGAGACCCTCTACGGAATCCAGCATGGAAACGAGGCTTCCTCGTATCAGTCGTATCCCGACTATCTCGATCTGCGCGATCGCAATCACACCTTCGATGGCCTGACAGCGTTTAGCGGTGCCCAGGCGGGGCTGGACACGGGCGAAACTTCATCCCGCGTCTGGATCTATGAAGTGAGCGGAAACTACTTCGATGTGCTCGGGATTCATCCGTATCTTGGCCGTGTGTTCCACGCTTCCGATGAGCACGGCGACAACAGCGCTCCGTATATCGTGCTCAGCTATGCGTATTGGCACACGCGTTTCCAGGATGATCCTGGCGTGGCGGGACGTACAGTTCAGCTCAACAAGCATCCCTTCACGATCGTGGGTGTAACCCCGCCTGAGTTCCATGGAACTTTAGTGTTTTTCAATCCCGACTTCTTTGTGCCGATCGTAAACCAGGAGCAAGTGGAGGGCGAGAATCTCCTGAACACGCGCGGCAGGCGTTGGGTCTTTATGACCATGGGACATCTGAAAGCAGGTGTCACTCCCCCACAGGCTGTTGCTGATCTGAACTCCGTTGGCACCTATCTGGAAAAAACCTATCCCAAAGACGATGACCAAAGGAGCTTTGCTTTGGCTCGTCCAAGTCTTTATGGCGACTATCTTGGCAAGCCGGTGCGCGCATTCATGACCGCATTGATGCTGCTGGCGGGGTTAATTTTGCTAGCCGCATGCGCCAACCTGGGCAGCCTGTTTGCCGCGCGCGCCGCGGACCGTTCCCGCGAGGTCGCTCTGCGCCTTGCGCTGGGAGCGAGCCGCACACGCATTCTGCGGCAACTATTTACCGAAGCCATGTTGCTTTCACTCGTCGGAGGCGCTGTCGGAGTCTTGGGCAGCGTTGTGCTGTTGCGCAGCATGAGCGTGTGGCAGCCATTTGCCAGATTTCCCATCAATTTGCCTGTGCAGCCGGACACAAGTGTTTATGCAGTGGCGTTGCTGCTGGCTCTAGCGAGTGGACTCCTGTTTGGCGCCGTCCCGGTAAGGCAGGTGCTTCGCACGGACCCCTATGAGATCGTCAAGTCAGGATCACTCGGCAGGGTTGGACGGCGGATTAGGGTCCGAGACCTATTGCTTGGCGTGCAGATTGCGATTTGTGC
>CATPAM010000257.1 GCA_955651735.1 Candidatus Acidiferrales bacterium
CCGTCAATTGCCCCCAAGTTCAGATGTTCCCCACCCGCAACCCACTCGGCTCTGCGACCTCTGTGCTCCTAATCTCCGTGATCTCTGTGTTAAGCCTTTACTTCAGCTCGGTCAAGCCGCCATTCCGATCCGCCTGAGCAGGTCCTCCTGCTCTGTGCGGCTCTCCGCGCCAATCGTAAACGCATCCAGCAACCCCAATCCCAGCGCAAATTTCAGCGCCTCATCCTGCCGGTTGCGCATATCCCCCTGACCCAAAATCTTCATCCCCACAATTCCCTTCCCAGCCGCCTTCATCTCCCGCATCACGCTAACCACCGTCTGCGGGTCCGAATCCATGAACGACCCAATCGGATTGATGCGCACCAGATGCACCTGCACCCACGGAGATTTCGTCGCCGTCCGCAGCGCCTCAATCGAGTGACACGAGCATCCATGCGCCCGAATCGTGCCCTTCTGCCTGGCCTCCTCGAATGCATCCATCACCCCGCGGTACCGCTCCGTCCAGTCGCCCTCCGTCAAGCAATGCATCAAGCAAATGTCCAGGTAATCGGTTCCCAATTCTTGCCGGAATCGCTCGATATCCGCGCGCGCCGTCGCCGCATCGCGCGCCCAAGTCTTGGTCAACACCGTCACCTTGTCGCGCGGCACGTGCTTCAGCGCCTCCGCGACGTGCGGATGGCTTCCATAGGAATCCGCCGCGTCAAAAAATCGCAGCCCGTGCTCGTAACCGTTGAGCAGCAGATCCGACAATCCTTTGATTCCCAGCGCCGTCTGATGCGAGTGATGCCCCGATCCCACGGTGCCCGTCCCCATCGCCAGCAAGCTCGTCTGAATCCCCGTCTTCCCGATAGACACCGTCTCGTTCGCCGCAAACTTGCGCGGCAAACCAGGCAGCGCCGCCAGCCTCGCATCAGCCAGCTCCGCTCCACTGGTCATTCCGAGCGAAGCGAGAAACCTGCTTTTTGCGGACAGGGTCGCAGCGCTTCCACTCAGCCACGCCGCCCCAGCCCCGCCAGCCGCATGCCGTATAAATTCTCTGCGCTTCATGACTCCCCCTCTCTGCTTTTCAGCCCCGAGCCGCTCGCTAGGTTGGACGCCCGCCTCGTCTCGCGGTTATACGGGAATCCGACCCCATCATACGCCCGCTGCAAATCGTTGCGTCATACGGCACCACCCCTTCCCTTCCGGCCCGCCCCGTATGATTCTGTTAGCAAGGAACTTACCATCGAAATTCCAAAACACGAAAGGCGCCGCCATCCGCGCTACAGGGCCCCCAAAGACCTGCTGGTCGGCTGGCAAGGCGCGGGAAAGCGCAACGTCTCGAATGCCGAGGAGTTGGGCGTAGGCGGTGTGTTTCTTCTCGTCGCGCATCCGCTTTCCGCCGGCACGCATGTGGAAATGCTCTTCGACGTTCCCGGCGGCGAAGTTCGCGCGCGCGCCATCGTCCGCCACGGGCGCGCCGGCCACGGCATGGGCGTGCAGTTCGTGCACATGGGCTCCGATGACCGCGCCCGCCTGCATCGCTTCGTCAAGCAGCTCGCCGAAGAAGACAGCCTCGAAACGGTTCCCCCGCCTTCGAGCTGGTTCGAGCGCGGCGCCCTCCCTCTCGACTCCGGCGAAATCAAAACACACCACGAGCTCTTCGCGTTGCTCAACAAGATTTATTCCGCTCGCCTCACTGGCCAGCTCCAGCTCGTCCTCGGCCGCGTCGAGCGCCATCTTTTTTTCGACGGCGGTCAGCTCGTCTTCGCCACCAGCAGCGACCGCCAGGACAGCCTCGGTGAAATGATGTTGCGCGAAGGCGCCCTCACGCAAAGCCAGTTTGAAGAGGCCGCCGAGCTGGTCAAGACCGGCCAGCGCTTTGGCTCCGCAGTAGCTGAAATGGGCATCTTTACCGTCGAGCAAGGCGTGATTTGGATACAGCGCCAATTGACGCAAATTACTTCGTCGATCCTCGACTATCCTTCCGGCCGCTTCTATTTCTTCAGCTCCCTCGAAAAAAACGTCGTTCCCGAAATCGGCATCCCCGTTCCTCTCGGCAAGCTCCTCCTCGAAGCTGTGCGCCGCGCCAAGGATCTTCCGCTCGAACATCTCGCCGCCGATGCCGACCTGCGCATCGGCTTTTCGCCCGATCCGCTGCTGCGCTACCAAGCCGTCGAGCTCGACGATACCGAACGCCGCCTGCTCGCCTCCATTTCGCACCCGGTCTCCGCAAAAGATTTCCTCGCAACCTGCACCGTCCCCAAAGAATCCGCCGCACGCGCTCTCTACGCATTGCTGGTTCTGGGCGCAGTAATTAGCGTGCCCGCAGCCGCGCAGCCCGCGCCCGAGAAAATGGAGCAGCCTTCCGGGCAAGCGTCCCGTCCTGCAGCACCGCCAGCCGCAAGAGGGACTCCGGAACAGCCCGCGGCCGCCGCCCCCGAACCGCAGCCTCCACCACCGGCCGAGGACTCGCAAGACACGGCAAAATTCGAAGAAGAAATCCGCGCTCTGCTCAACCTCGCCGGCAAAAGCACCTATTACGAGCTGCTCGGTGTCACGGCCACCTCCCCACCCGAACTAGTCAAAGACAATTTTCATCGCATGGCCCGCAAATTTCACCCCGACCGCCACATGGGCCACAGCGAATGGCTCGGCTTGCTTCAGGACCTGATGGGCCGTTTGACCATCGCTTATAAGACCATCGTCGACGAGGAAAAGCGCACCGCCTACGACAAGCAAATCGCCGCCGCCGGCGCCTTCACCCTCGGCCAGGAAAAAACCGAAACCGAAGAAACCGTCGACGATTGTCTCACCCGCGCTAAGCAGGCCCTGCGCGCCCACAACTTCGCCGGCTCGATTC
>CATPAM010000258.1 GCA_955651735.1 Candidatus Acidiferrales bacterium
AGCCGCTATCGCCTGTATTCCGAAGCGGACGTGCGCCTCTTGCAGCGCGCGCTGTTTCTGCGCCGCGCTCGCGGCCTGAATCCCGCCGCAATCGTGCATGTCCTGAAACGCCAGGGTGCCGTCGCCCTCCCTGCCGAAGCCACCTCTCTTCCCGGGCAGCGCTTCCGGCGCTTGCGTACGCGCCGCGGTCTCTCCCTCGCGCAAGTGGCTCGCTCCACCGGCGTCTCCGTAGGCTTTCTCAGCTCGCTCGAACGCGGCCAGATGCGCTCTTCCGTGGCCACGCTGCGCCGCATTGCGCGCTTCTATCGCACCAATATCCTTTCGCTTTTCGAAACGGCCGGAGACAATCCCCGCCTGGTGCGCCCCGAACAGCGAAAAGTTTTGGAGACCAATGCTGGCGTGCGTATGGAACTTCTGGCCTGGGGAAACACCGCCATGGAGCCGCATCTTTTTCGCGTGAAACCGGGCGGCGGCAGCGGTGAATCCTACACACATGAAGGCGAGGAATTCCTGCACGTCCTGCGCGGAACATTTGAAATCTGGCTGGGCAAAACCGAGCACTATCGTCTAAACACGGGCGACAGTCTTTATTTCGAAAGCTCCACGCCGCATCGCTGGCGCAATCCGGGGCGCGCGGAGACTTGCTTGCTTTGGATCAATACTCCGCCCACGTTTTAGCGTCAGAGTGCGTATAGTCTGTTTGCAAGGGAAGCGCGGGGTGGATAACAATGTCGCGGCGCAGGCTGATCTTTGGGACCATTTTGCTAGCTTCGCTGCTGGGCGCCTGCAAGGCGAAAACTGAAACGCTGAGCCTGCTCGTCTGGGAAGGCTACGCCGACCCATCCTTCCTGCAGCCGTTTGAGCAAACTCACCATTGCAAAGTCGCGGCTGTCTAGATTGGCTCGAGCTATGAGTTGGTCTCTAAACTTCGCGGCGGCAGCGCCTCCAACTACGACGTTATTTCACCCTCCAGCGACGTGGCCACCTCCATCGTCCGCGCCGGCCTCGCCGCGCCCCTCGATCTTTCCAAGATCCCCACTTACACGCAGCTCTCCCTGAGGCTTCGCGATTCTCCGCTGGTCAAAGCCAACGGCCAAACGTACGGCGTGCCTTTCGTCTGGGGTCCAAATCCTCTGCTCTACGACACTACCGCCTTTCAGCAACCACCAGACTCCTGGAGCATCCTCTGGGATCCCAAGTTCAAGGGCAAAATCTCTCTGTGGGACGAACTCTCCAGCGTGTACATGGCCGCGCAAGTCCTCGGCTACGACAAACCGGATCCCAGCCAGCTTTACCACCTGCGCGACGCGCAGCTTGAGGCCGTCAAGAAGAAACTCATCGAACTGAAGCCCAACATTCGGAAATATTGGTCCACCGGCGGCGAGCTCACCAATCTTTTCCAAAATCACGAAGTTATCGCCGCCATGGGGTGGCCGCTCACGAGCAACGAGCTTCGCAAACTTAATTTCCCCATCGGCGAGACTATTCCCAAGGAAAACACCACCGGCTGGATCGATCATTTGATGGTGACCGCAGCCAGTCCGCGCAAGGAACTCGCGCAGCAATTCCTGGAATACATGGTGGAAGCGAAAACGCAAAAGTTGGTCACCGACGTCACTCACTACACGCCGGCGAATCCCGCCACGTCACAGCTGCTAACTCCCGAAGAGCGCAAGAGCCTGCACCTCGACGATCCGGACGAATATATGAAGCGCATTTACTTCTGGCAGGACGTTCCGCGCCGGGCGAAATACAACGAAATTTGGAACGAGGTCAAGAGCGCGCAGTGAGTGCCGGTGCCATCTCGCCGCAGCGCGCAACTTCCGGCGGTACGCTCCTGAAAGTGCGCAGCGTGGCAAAAAGCTTCGGCGCTGCCCAAGTTCTCAAGAATATTTCGATGGAAATCGCCTCCGGCGAATTCCTCACCCTTCTGGGCGAGAGCGGATCCGGCAAGACCACGCTTCTCCGCCTCATTGCTGGTTTCGAACAGCCCACTTCCGGCGAAATCTGGATGAGCGACGAGCGCCTCGACACGCTCCCGCCCTACAAACGCCGCGTCAATACGGTTTTCCAGAATTACGCGCTCTTCCCGCACCTGAACGTCCGCGAAAACGTCGCCTACGGGCTGCGCGTCAAATCCACCCCGAAAGGGGAAATCGCCAGCCGCGTGGAAGAAGCCCTGCACATGGTGAAAATGATCAGCTTTGCCGATGCGCGCCCCGCCACCTTGAGCGGCGGCCAGCAACAACGCATCGCTCTCGCCCGCGCGTTGATTAATCGCCCGCAACTCTTGCTCCTGGACGAACCGCTCTCCGCCCTCGACGCCAACCTGCGCAAGCAGATGCAGGGCGAGCTAAAAGCTCTGCATCACGAAATCGGCATCGCTTTTCTCTTCGTCACCCACGATCAGGACGAAGCCATGGCTCTTTCCGACCGCATCGCGCTGCTCCGCAACGGCGCCCTCGAACAAATCGCTTCGCCTCGCGAAATTTATTTGCACCCAGCGACCGCCTACACGGCAGAGTTCATCGGACAAACCAATCTGCTCCGCGGTGAAATCAAGAATGGCGTTGCTCGCTGCGGCCCGCTGCAATGGAAAACATCGGAAGCCAGCGGCTCCGCACTCTTCTCGCTTCGACCTGAAGCGATCCGCCTCGCGGACACCTGGTTCCAACTCCCGGACGCCGTTCGTTTCCGCGGAACCATCCGCCAGCAGATTTACAGCGGTGCCAGCGAGCTCCTGGAAATCGATTGCGGCGGCAAGCAAACCTTGCGCGCCAGAATTCCCGCAAGCGGCCCGCTCAGCGGCGAACACGAATTTCTTTTCTCTGCCAGCGACACCGTCCCCGTAACCGAATCTTCTGCTCCTCACGGGTCACCCGCCACGGATCACGAGCCACGATAAATGTACTCACGAGCTTACAAAGCCGTCGTCTCTGCCCCGCCGTTGCTCTGGGTGTGTCTGTTTCTCCTTCTTCCTTACGCGCTCATGTTCGCGCACAGTTTCTGGCTCGTCCGCGACGGCTCTCTCGTCCATCACTGGAATCTGCAAAACTATCGCGCGCTTTTCACCAATCCGCTCTACTTCCAGGTTTTCCTGCGCACCGCGCGCATCGCCGCTTCCGTGACCCTCTGCTCTCTGCTCCTCGGCTACCCGCTCGCGTACTTCCTCTCCTTCCACGCCGGTCCGCGCAAAGAACTCCTCTATCAGCTCGTGATCGTCCCTCTCTGGGTCAGCTATCTGGTCCGCGGCTACGCCTGGAAAACCATTCTCGGCAGCGACGGCGTGCTCAACGGCTTTCTCCAATACCTGCACATCACCCACGAACCTGTCAGCTTCTTTCTCTACAGCCCCTTCGCTGTCGTGCTCATGCTTACGCACATCTACACACCGTTCGTTTTTCTTCCCATCTATGCCGCGCTCGAGCATATCCCCCGCCCGCTGGTCGAAGCCTCGCAAGATTTAGGCGCCGAT
>CATPAM010000259.1 GCA_955651735.1 Candidatus Acidiferrales bacterium
GCAGATTGAGATCGAGCTGCTGGTCAACAATGCGGGATTCGGCGGCTACGGCGAATTTGTGACGGCGGAGACGCAGCGGCTCCTCGATATGGTGCAGGTGAATTGCAGCGCGGTGGTGCATCTGACCCGCCTGTACCTGCCGCAGATGCTGAAGCGGCGCCACGGCGACGTGCTCATCCTGGCCTCGACCGCGTCATTTCAGGCGGTGCCTTTTATTTCCACCTACGCCGCCACGAAGGCATTTGATCTGCTGTTTGCCGAAGGACTCGCAGAAGAGGTTCGGCCCTACGGGATCCGCGTTTGCGCGCTGTGTCCAGGCTCGACGGAATCGGAGTTTCACGAAGTAGCCGGGCAAGCGGGCTTGATTGCGGCGATGAAGAATCGGGAAACAGCGGAGAAAGTCGCGCGCGTTGGATTGCAGGCGCTGGCCGCTGGAAAGAGCTATGTAATTTCCGGTATGGGAAACTATCTTACTGCGCACTCCCAGCGGCTGGTGCCTCGCCGGTTCGTCACTCGTATCACGGCCAAAATGTTCCGTCCGCCAGCCGCCAAGCCGGCTTGATGCCACGGTGCGGCTGCCACAGGCGACACGCGCACGCCACACCTAACGTCCAACCATACATAACGATGATTCTCACGGCGCAAAGTGCCGGCCGCAAGGGAACCTTTTTCCGAACCACCGGGAATTACAAGGGAGCGCTGGGAAGGTTCTGCCAACCGCGAACGCCGTGCCAGGAGAGGTGAGTATCCCCGAGCAAGACAGGGACGACGTTCTGCTGCGGCGCGCTGCCAAAGGCGACGAAGAGTCGTTTACGTTGCTCTATCGCCGCCATCAGGCACCGTTGTACCGCTTTGCCTTGCGCATGACTGGGAATGCCTGGGCCGCCGAAGAAGTGGTGCAGGACGTGTTCATGACATTGATGCGCGAGCCGAAGAAATATGACGCTGGTCGAGGAGCTGTGGGCGCGTACCTGTTCGGCATCGCTCGGAATCGCGTGATGAAGCATCTGGAGCGTCTGCCCCGGGAGCTGTCCCTGGAAGATCACAACGGTAACGGAGTTCGCGCGAGCGACGCAGCCGTCAATGCATTCACCCCAGTACATTGGGCCGAGCAGCAGGAGCGCAGCGAGCGCGTGCGCGCCGCAGTACTGGAGCTTCCCGCGGAGTTTCGCGAGGCGGTGGTTCTCTGCGAACTCGAGGAACTGAGTTACGAGGAAGCCGCCCAGCTTAGCGGATGCCCGATCGGCACGATCCGCTCGCGGTTGCATCGCGGGCGCGCGCTGTTGATGGCCAAGCTGGAAATCTTGAGGGATGCGCCGCGGCGCGTCAGCGCTGCAACGCAGAGCAAAGAGGGAAGTGCATCATGAAGTGCGAGGAATTTGAAGCGATCGGTCTCGAGCGCAACGGCTTGCGGATGGGCGAACTAGACGCGGCTTTGCGGAATGCTGCCGCGGAGCACGCCGCCGGGTGCCCGAGCTGCGCGGCGCTGCAGGAATCCTGGCAAGAGGCCCGGATCGCGTTGCAAGCATTGCGTGAGACGACCCGAGATGCAGAAACGCCGCAGCGGGTCGAAATGCGGCTGCGGCACGAATTTCGTATGCGGCATCGAACGGCGAGGGCGCGCTCCGCGGCTATGTTGGCGGCTTGGGCACTCGCGGCGGCAGCTATGCTGTTCGCCAGCGTGAGCTGGTGGAATTGGAGACTCGCACAAACGCAGCGCGCCGAAATTTCAGCTCGAAATACTGTGAAAACGAATGCGCTGGCTCCGGCCCCGCTGGGGACGGACGCATCCGAGGAGGCGACGCTCGTCGCCGACAACGAAGCGGGCGACTTTACTCTGCTGCCCGGCAGCTTACCGCAGGACGTGGACGATTCCGCCATCGTCCGGGTAGGTATGCAGCGCGGCGCGCTGAGCGCACTGGGTTTGCCGGTGAATGAAGAGCGCGTGAGCGACTGGATTCAGGTGGATTTACTGGTTGGCCAGGACGGGCTGCCCAAAGCAGTACGGTTGCCGCAATCGCAATAGAGCTTGTTTGATTTCTTGAGGTACGAGGTTCGAAGCGGGAGAGAAGAGGAGAAGAGACGATGAATCGTAATTTTTGGGGCTGTTCGCTTGTGGGCGGTGCTCTATTGCTGACCGCGGGAACGTTCCGAGCGCAGGAGCCGCCTCCGCAAGCGTTTGGACATCAAGCGGAAGGCCCGGACGGAGGCGGACCCGCGGGGCCATTTGCCGAGCGCATCGAGTTGATGGGGTTTGAAGGATTGAATCCCGGAAAAATTGTTAAAGGCGCGCCCTTTTCAGCGACGGCGAGCTCGGACACCACGCAATCACTGCAGGACGGGACCACCATCCATCGCACCACGTCGAGCGCACTTTATCGCGACGGCCAGGGTCGATTCCGCAGGGAACTTACGCTTTTCGGGTTTGGACCGCTGCAGACCTCCGGGAAGGCGCGCACGATGATCACGATCGGCGATCCCGTTGCCGGCGCGCACTACCTGCTGGACCCGGAGCAAAAGGTGGCGCACAAGATGACTCCGCCCAAGAGCGGTAAGCGCGGCGCCTGGTCCAATGGAAACGCGCAAGCCTTCGATCAAAAAATGCAGCAGCGCATGGCCAAAGAAGAGGCTTCGGGCGAGTTGAAAAAAGAATCGCTCGGTACGCAAGCGATCAATGGCGTGAACGCCGACGGTACGCGCATCACGCGCACCATCCCGGTTGGACAGATTGGCAACGATAAACCGATTCAAATTGTGTTCGAGCGCTGGTATTCGCCGGACCTGCAGATCGTGGTGAAGAGCACGCGTAGCGATCCGCGCTTTGGCACCACTACCTATTTCATAACCAATGTGCAGCGCGCCGAGCCTGCGGCGACACTCTTCACTGTGCCGTCGGATTACACAGTGAAGGAAGGCGGGCCTGGCGGTCCGGGGAATCACCGGCGCGGGTTTCGCGGCGCTCCCCCGGCTGGTGGGATCGCCGATGCACCGCCTCCGCCACCGGGCTTCTGACTTTGTGATTTGTTGCCGGTCTTCTCTCCTGAAGACGGACGCGCCCTTTCTGCGGTGTCCCCCAATGCCGCAGGGAGGGCGTGCCGTTTTAACGGTCGGAGTGCCCGGTGTTCGCTAGAATCACCCAATGGACGAACTCGCACGAACTCTTAAGCAGGAAGGATTCCGTCAGACCTACGTCTGGGAAGATGCGCCGAACGTGTCTTATCCCAATCACACGCACGCCACAGAAACCGCGCACATCATTCTCAGTGGCGAAATGACGCTGACAATGGCGGGCCAGAGCCGCACTTACAGGACCGGTGAACGCTGCGACGTTCCGGCCAGCGCCGTACATTCTGCGCGCATGGGGCCGGGCGGTTGCCGCTATTTAATCGGCGAGCGATAAAATTCCGAGCAAGGAAATAGAGCAAGCTGGCGACGAACTTTTCATTTTCCGTTGATTGCTTGCCCTTCATTGCCTCAAGCCTTCGTGTTAGTGTAAC
>CATPAM010000260.1 GCA_955651735.1 Candidatus Acidiferrales bacterium
CGGTCCGCGCGATTTGCGCGAAAATTCCCAGGAATACGCCCACGATCTTAGCGCAGGCTTTTATTACATTGACGGCGACCGCACCCTGCTCAAGGGCAAGCGCTGGGTGGACGTCGGCGACGTAATTATTTACCCCACCGTGCCTGCCGAAACGGGCCAGAAAATTACCGAAGCGGTCCAGAAGATTCTAGCCAAGAAAGCATTTCCGATTATCTTGGGGGGCGACCACAGCATCACGTTCCCTGTAATCCGCGCGTATGACGTGCCGCTCACGATCGTACACATTGATGCGCACCTTGATACCTGGAATGGCGCAAAGGGCAATCTCGACCACGCTTCCTGGGTGCTCCGCGTTGCGAAATTGCCCTCGGTTAAGAAGATCGTTCAGCTCGGCATGCGCGGCATCGCCAATGATCCTGAAGCCGCGGGCAATGCCAAAACGCTGGGCACAAAAGTCGTTACCGGCGAAGAAATTCATCGCCGCGGCGTTTCCGCAGCCATTGATGCGATACCCCAGAGCGAAAACATCTACGTCACTTTCGACGTCGACTCCATGGATCCCACCCTCGCGCCCGGCACGGGAACCCTCGAGCCTGGCGGCCTCAGCTTCGCTGAAATTGACGAACTGATGCAGGGAATTCCCAAGAAAGGAAAGCTCGTAGGCCTCGATATCGTCGAGGTAAATCCTTATCGCGATCCCAGCGGCCGAACCGCGCAGACCGCCATCCGCCTAATGGTCGACCTGCTCGGCGCCGCCTTTCACTAACACTCGCGTTGTTACATTTTTTCCGGCGCGTCAATTCCCATCAAATGCAGCGCGCGCACCAATTGTGTTTCCACCAATTCCGTCAAGCCCAGCAAAAACGCATGCTTCTGTTCGTCCGCTTCCGACAAAATATGGTGCTTGTGGTAAAAATTGTTGAACGCCTGCGCCAACTGAAACGCATATTTGGCGACAAACGCCGGCTCCCGCGCGCCGATCGTGGCATCCACCGCGTAATCCAGGGATCCGGCCGCCAACAATACCTCCCACAACCCATTACCTTCACCGCCAGCTAACAACTTCTGTGCGGTTTCCGGAGCCATAGCCACACGCGTCGTGCCGGCTTCCGCACCTTTGCGGCGAATTCCGCGGATGCGCACCACCGCGTACTGGCAATACGGCCCCGTCTCGCCCTCAAAACTCAACGCATCCGCAAAATCAAACGCGATGATCGCGTTGCGCGTGAACTTCAGCAAAAAGAATCGCAGCGCACCCACGGCGATCGCATGCGCCGTTCGTTTTTGCTCTTCAACGCTCATGTCTGCGTGACGCTGCTGCACTTCCGCGTGCGCGGCGGCTTCCAGCTGATCAATGAGATCGTCCGCCTTCACCCCAAACCCTTTGCGCCCACTCACCTCGACATACGGTTTTTTCGCTTCCTCGGGCGTCAGCTCATATCCCATCTCTGCCGCGCACCGCGGAGTCAGCGCCACAATTTCATACGACAAATGAATCGAATTTTCCGCCGCCTCGGCATGGCCCAAGCCCCGCAAGCCCTGCGCCACCACGTCCTGCAAATACGCCTGGCGCGCGTCGATCACGTTGTAGACGGTCTTTGCCGCCGCGCCAAAGGGCGGGGCCTTCGGATCATTCGCGCCGCTCGTTGTTGCCCAAACCTCTTCCCCCTCCGGCGTATTCGGCCACTTCGCATAATGAAAATCTTTCCCCAGCAGCCCAAACTTCCAAAGCTGATACGCAATATCCTTCCCAACGTAAGTAACCGTCCCATTCGAGCGCACAATAATCTTGTCCTGTGTATTCTCGTCCTCTGTCGTCTCTGTGCCCTCTGCGCTCTCCGTGCCCGCTGTGTTAATTCCTGAATTTTCTTCCTTCCACGGCATGATCCAGCATCCCGCCATCTTCCCGTACCTCACAAACTGGATCACTCCCAAGTCCTTCAGCTTGGCAAACGCCAAATCCCAAAAATGCGAATGCAATATCTCGCTCTCGCGCGCCAGCAGCTCATAAAAAATCCCCAGCCGCGCCATGGTTTGCAAATGGCAACTTACCACCGCGTCCGCTACCACTTGCCCAACTTCCGCTTCCTCGCCGCGCCCTTCCTCGATCGCTCTCAGCGTCTCCCCGCGCAATTTCGTTGCTTGCTCTTTGTCCTCCGCCAAAAACTGGGTGGCCTTCGCATACAAATCCCAGCAGTAGTAATCAAAGCGCGGCTCCATCGCCAGCGTTTTCACCGTGACCGGCGTACGCTTCTCCATGTGCAAAAATCCTATGACCACATCGGCCACCTGTACGCCGGTGTTGTCGATGTAGTTCTGCACCTGCACGTTGCGCCCCGCCTGCCGCAGCGTGCGCGCCATCGTGTCGCCCAGCACGGCGTTCCGCACATGCCCAATGTGCGCAGCCTTGTTCGGATTAATGCTCGTGTGCTCCACAATGATCTTGTGGGACAGCCATTTCTGGCGGTCCTTGCCAGTTTTGGCAGGGGCTGCTGCTTCGCGTTTGGTGGTCGGACCTTTAGGTCCGACATCGGTCGGCACTACTTCGCCGGGTTTTAGCCCCTGGGGAATTGCCCTTGCTGCTTCGTCCCACGCAGCTTCCCAAAATACGCCACGATCAAAATACGCATTCAGATATCCAGCGCCCGCCACTTCCAGCCGAGTAATTCCGGGCACTGCTGGCAGCCCATTCTGAATTTCCTGGGCAATCTGCCGTGGAGCTTTCTTGAGGCGTTTGGCCAGTTCAAAGCACACCGGCGAAGCCGCTTCGCCTAGCTCGATCTTCGGCGGCCGTTCCAGCACGATGTGCAGCTGCACGCCATATTTCACCCGAATATGTTTCGCGAGCGCGTCGCGCAGCTTCGTTGTGATTTCCAAGTACAAGGAGCCTCAGTCAGTTCCCAAGCGGGTAGGGCAACACAGTATAGAGACGCGCCCGCGTGCGGTCAAAGCTCCACTAACGCGCGCCAGCCGCTGCGGTATTTGTTGCGAGCCCAACCTCCGCCGTTTCGAGCATTTACCAATAGCTTAAATTCTTGACAAGGATATGAGTTTCTGCTGCTCTCTCTTTGCGTGAATTCGCGTCTGCTGTCTCACCTGCCTGCCGCGACGTTCCCCTGGCTTTTGTGACTTTCGTCAGCTAGGTTTGTAACTCCATTAGTAATGTGCAGATCCGATTGCAGCGTCCTCCAAGTCCTTTAGATTCCGCAGATCCGGGAAAATGGCAGGGAGGGGGCGGCCGCGCCATCCCAGATTTGACACCCCAGAGCGCCGCCGATAATATCAAAATGCTCCCGACGGACACATTTCTTGCGGGCCTGACAGTACCGCGCGGCGGCGTACTCCCATGAAACTCGCGTATTTTGATTGTTTCTCGGGCATCAGCGGCGACATGACTCTCGGCGCACTCCTGGACGTCGGCTGCGACCTCGCGCAACTCCGCGCGGAGTTGCGCGGCTTGCAGGTGCCCGGATGGGAACTGTCCGCCGAAAAGGTCTGGAAGAACGGCATGGCCGCCACGTGGGCGCGCGTGAAAACCGAAGACCAGCAAAGACATCGCCCGCTGAACGCCATTTTGCAGATTCTGCGGGATTCCAAATTGGCGTCCCCGGTGCGCGATCGCGCTTCCGCCATCTTTCGGAGGCTGGGCGAAGCCGAGGCTCGCGTCCACGATGTGCCCGTCGAGAAAATTCACTTTCATGAAGTTGGCGCGGTGGACGCCATCGTGGACATCGTCGGAGCATGTATTGGCTTCCACATGCTGGGCATCGAGAAGTTTGCGTGTTCACCGCTCAATGTGGGCGGCGGCACAGTGAGAATGGCACACGGAGTCTTGCCCGTACCCGCGCCTGCTACGGCGAATTTGCTGCAGGGCAAGCCGACTTACTCCAACGGCGTGCAGCGCGAACTCGTGACTCCGACTGGTGCGGCGATTGTCGCCATATTGTGCGATTCCTTCGGTCCGCAACCGCCGATGTCCGTTTCAGCCATCGGTTACGGCGCGGGCGCCGCCGACCTCGAAGGTCAGCCCAACGTGCTGCGTATGATGATTGGCGAAGCAACGGACAAAACAGTACTGGGATACGACGAGGAAATCACCGTCATCGAGGCAAATCTCGACGACATGAATCCGCAGATATACGGCTACTTTCAGGAGAAAGCGCTCGCTTCGGGCGCGCTCGATGTGTTCACCACTCCGGTGCAGATGAAAAAGAATCGCCCCGGCACGCTGCTCACCGTGCTGTGCCATCCGGCGGATGCGCAAACGCTGATGACTCTGATTTTCGCGGAGACGACGACATTTGGCGTGCGCACGCACGCGGCGCAACGGCGGGTACTTCCGCGCGAGTTTGTGAAGGTGAGCACAAGCTACGGCGAAGTGCGCATCAAGCTGTCGCGCGTGAATGGGCGCATCTTGCACGTCGCTCCCGAGTACGACGATTGCCGCAAGCTGGCGGAAGAAAAGAATGTGCCGCTGCAGCGCGTAATCAACGAAGCGCTACTCAGCTACGAAGGCAGCGAGTAACGAGCACTGAAAACTTAAAAAATGGCGCAAGCAAAACCCAAATTTTATCTGACTACGCCGATCTACTACACGAACGGCTTGCCGCACATTGGCCACACGTACACCACCGTCGTGGCCGATACGGTACGCCGCTATAAGCGCATGCAGGGCTACGAAGTGGTGATGACCACCGGCACCGACGAGCACGGCGTGAACGTCGAACGTGCCGCGCAGAAGGCCGGCGTCCCGGAATCGGAATTCGTCGCCCAGATGGCCGAAGCGTGGCGCGCGCTGTGGGAGGAGCTCGGCGTTCCCGCCGATGAATTTATTCGCACTACAGAAGTGCGTCACGCGCGCACGGTACAATGGCTGTTCAAGTTGTTCCGCGAAAATGGCTTCGTTTATCCCGGACACTACACCGGACAATACTGCATCTACGACAACGCGTACGTAGATGTAAAACCCGGCGAGAATTGCCCGGATTGCGGACGGCCCACCGAGACGGTTACCGAAGAAAATTATTTCTTCAAGCTTTCCGCGTTTGAGAAACCGCTGCTTGATTTGTACAAAAAGAATCCGACCTTTATTCAGCCGGAAACGCGGCGCAACGAAATTCTGAGCTTCGTTGAAGGCGGTCTTCGCGATCTGAGCATTACCCGCACTTCGATTCGCTGGGGCATTCCCGTTCCCGGCGAAGAGCCGCACGTCTTTTACGTCTGGTTCGACGCGCTGACGGCGTATCTCAGCGCCGTCGGCGGCCCGGAATATGAACGCCGTGGTTTCTGGCCGGCGGATTTGCACCTTGTAGGCAAAGACATCATTCGCTTCCATACTGTGTATTGGCCGGCGTTTCTGATGGCCGCTGGCCTCCCGCTGCCCAAGCAGGTCTGGGCGCACGGCTGGTTCTTGATTGACGCCGGCAAGATGAGCAAGTCCAAGGGAAATGTGGTCCTGCCGCGTCCTATTGCGCAGGTGCTTGGTATGGATGCGCTGCGCTACTACATGCTGCGCGAAACCGTTTTTGGGCAGGACGGTAATTTTAGTTTCGACGCTCTGGTCACGCGTTACAACGCTGATCTCGCCAATGGAATTGGGAATTTATCCAATCGAACTCTGACAATGATTCAGCAATATTGCGGTGGCCGCATTCCCCAACCAACTCCGGGACACACGGAAAGCAGTGCTAACACTTTACGGACGATGTTCCGGCCTACGATCTGGATGGTCGTTGGCAACGCTGAATCTGGCGACAAAGGCCACTACAATACGCTTCAGTTTTCGTCCGCATTGCAAGATATAGCAAGACTTGTGTCTCACGTCGACGCGTACTTGGTTCAGGAAAAGCCGTGGGTGCTCGCTAAGGACGAAGCGCAAAAGCAACGACTCGCCGATGTTCTTTACGATTCCGCTGAAGCATTAAGAATAATAACGGTTCTTGCGCACCCGGTGCTTCCCGAAGCTACGAAGGAGATTTGGAAGCAGTTGGGTCAACCGGGCACTCTCGAAGAGCAGCGTATTGACCAGTTGGATTGGGGACAGCTCAAGTCTGGGACTCGAATCGGAACAATACAGGCTGTTTTTCCAAGGATGGACCATCAGGAAGCGATAGGGAGGATGGAAGCCATGGAAAGCGAAACTCAGAAGCCAGTAGCGGCGCCCGCGGCAAGTGACGGCACGGTGGCAAGCCCATCGGGCGCGGCGGCGCAGACCGCTCCCGAAAAAATCGCGATTGAAGATTTCGCGAAAGTCGAGATGCGCGTGGGGCAGATTAAGACGGCTGAGCGCATCGTTGGCGCGGACAAGCTGCTGAAGCTCACGGTCGATGTAGGCAGCGAAGTGCGCCAGATTTGCGCGGGCATTGCGCAATTTTACGAGCCGGAATCGCTGGTCGGCCGCAAAGTCGTCGTGGTCGTGAATCTCGCGCCCCGCAAACTTCGCGGCGTCGAATCCAACGGAATGATTGTTGCCGCCAGCGTCGGGCCGGAAGGGCGACCGGTGCTCGCCGCGTTCACCGAGGATGTGGAAGTCGGTGCAAGATTGAAGTGATTGAATTGATTCAACTTGCCGAGCACAGCCATGCCTTGCTGTGACACCGAAGATCAATGGAATTGATTGATTCGCATGCGCATATTGATTTTCCGCAGTTTGCGGAGGATCGGGATGCCATGCTCGAGCGAGCTCGCGCGGCCGGCGTCACCACGTTGCTGGCGATTGGCTCGGGGCCGGGGCCGGAGAAGCTGCACGCGGCGATCCCGTTTGCCGAGCAGCACGATTGGATTTACGCCACGGTGGGCACGCATCCGCATGAGGCGAAGGAACTTACGCCGGCACATCTCGAGCAGCTTGCGAGATTGGCGCAGCACCCTCGCGTGATCGCTTACGGCGAAATCGGACTCGATTATTTCTACGATCATTCGCCGCGCGAGGTGCAACAGCGCGTGTTTCGCGAGCAGATGGAACTAGCGGCCAATGCTAAGCTGCCGATCGTCATTCATTGCCGGGACGCTTGGTCCGATTGTCTGGATATGCTCGAACAGAATTGGCGCTCGACCGGACTCGGCGGGATTTTGCATTGCTTCACCAGCACGCTGCAAGACGCCAAGCGCGGGCTCGACATGGGCCTTATGATTTCTTTTGCGGGGAATTCAACGTATCCGAAAGCGCAGAATCTTCGCGACGTTGCGAAAGCTTTGCCGCTGGAGAATCTTTTGATTGAGACGGACTCTCCGTTCCTGGCGCCGCAACCGTACCGCGGCAAACGTAACGAGCCGGCCTACGTCGGCGAGGTGGCCAAGGCTATCGGTAGTGTGAGAAACTTAGCCGCGGAAGAAGTTGCGCTGGCGACGGCAGAGAACTTCCGGCGATTTTTCGGCCTAACCGCGGGCTCGCCGGCAAAGTCCGCCGCTGCGGAACGGCAATGATTCGCATCCGCGGGTGCCGTGCGCGTGATATCGTCCGATGCCATCTGACACAGGATCGAAGCAAGCCAGGGAGAAAGTCATCGCACTGCTGACGGCCAGGGAAATTTTTGACCTCGTCCGGGACGACCTCGTTCTGGTGGAGCAGGAATTGACACGGCAAACCTCCGCTGCGTTCGAGCCGGTTTCCGAAATCACCAGCTATCTCCTTGGCGGCGGCGGCAAGCGTTTACGCCCGGCACTCCTGCTGCTTTCCGCGCGCTACGCCGGCCGGACCAACAGCGAGGGCGCGATTCGCCTGGGCGCCGTGGTCGAGCTGCTGCACAGCGCCACGCTGATCCATGACGACGTGATCGACAGCGCCAACACGCGGCGCGGGCGGCCTTCGGCAAATTCGCGCTGGGGCAATCATCGCAGCGTGCTGGCGGGCGATTGGCTGTACATGCTGTCGTTTCAGATGGCGCTGGAGGAACGCAACTTCCGCATCTTGGACATTCTGATCGACCTGACGCAAAAGATGGTGGAAGGCGAGCTGATTCAGCTCGAAAAGATCGGCCGCATCGACGTGACCGAGGAGGACGCCCTGCGCCTGGCTACTTACAAGACGGCATGCTTATTCAGCGGCTGCGCGCGCTTGGGCGCGGTGCTCGGCGGCCTGGAATTGGCAGGTGAGGAGGCGCTCGCCGAATACGGCCGCTACGCGGGACTCGCGTTTCAGCTGGTGGATGATTTGCTTGACTTTACGGCGTCGGCCGAGCAGCTCGGCAAGCCGGTGCTCAGCGATTTGAAAGAGGGGAAGGTTACGCTGCCGCTGATTTACGCCATGGAGAATGGGCATTGCGATGCGCGGGAGTTGGTGGCGCGGGTGCTGGAGGAAAAGGAATTTGATTCCGTGCGGCCGGAGACGATTGTTGCGCTGGTGCAGGAATCCGGTGCGCTCGACCGGGCGCGGAATCTGGCGCATGACTATGCGGGGCGGGCGAAGGCTTGCCTGAACGGGCACGGCGATTCGGAGTATGCGCGGGCGCTGCGGACGTTGCCTGATTTTATTCTCGAACGCGAAAACTAGAGGGGGAAAGAAAAGACAACGCAGAGACGCAGAGTACGCTGAGATTTGCCGAGCGGAGATTCAAGACGGATTCGCCACGCAGATGTTGCCCTTCAAGGTTGTCTACCACGAAAAATACGATTTGAATCTGGGGCCACATGTCTTTCCTTAGCAGAAATTCCGGTTGATTGCAGAAGCGCTGATTGCCGAGCGGATTGCCGCGCTTGAGGATTTTGTGCAGCCGGAGGCTGCGACCGACGAAGACATCCTGCGCGTGCACACCCCGGAATGGGTGCGCAAACTAAGTACCGGCACGCTCACTGCCAGCGAAGTGATGCTGCTGGAAATTCCGTACTCACGCGAGCTTGTGGATGCCGTATGGCTGGCCGCGGGAGGATCCATTCTTGCCGCGCAACGCGCGCTGCGTGACGGCTTCGGCGCAAATCTGGGCGGCGGATTTCATCACGCTTATCCGGACCACGGCGAAGGCTTCTGCGCGATTCACGACGTTGCGGTGGCGATCCGGCGATTGCAGGCCGACGGAGCAATTCAAAAGGCGATCGTGGTCGATACCGACGTACACCACGGCAACGGCACGGCGGCTATTTTCGGTGGCGATGCTTCGGTGTTCACGATTTCCATCCACCAGGAGAACAACTACCCCGCGCAAAAGCCGCCCTCGAACATCGATCTACACATGATGGATCGCGTTGACGACGATGAATATCTCGGCGCGCTGCTGCCTGCCGTGCAGAAGGCGCTCGATGACTTTCGTCCTGAGCTTTTGTTTTATGTGGGGGGCGCGGACCCGTTCTGTGAGGATCAACTGGGCGGATTGTCACTGACAAAGAACGGATTGAAGGAGCGCGACCGCCGAGTATTTGAGGAAGCGCGCCGTCGCGGCATTCCCGTGGCAACCGCGCTGGCCGGCGGCTACGCCAGGCAGGTTGAAGACACGGTGCGCATTCATGTGAATACGATTTTGGCGGCGCGGGATGTGGCAGCGGAGTTTCCGATGAAAGCGCCTTCGCCGAAGTAGAACGCCAGAGCAGAGAAAAGCAGGTCCCTCACTTCGTTCGGTATGACAAGCTGGTTGTGCGCGTGATCCTACGAGCTCTGTGATTTACGAAGCGCGCAAGCGAATCTCACCGGAGACGGTATGGACTTCGATGCGGCCGCCGTTGCCGCTGCCGACGCGCGCGCGCAGGGAATGCTTGCCCTGTTCTTCCACCACGACCGGAATGTCCGTCTTGATTTCGCCGGAAACGGCCTCAGCGGCCAGATGAAAATTCGCGTTCGCCGGAACGCCTAACAGCACGCTGCCCGAGGCGGTCTTGAGATCCCAATAGCTGCTTCCACCAGGATTCCCCTGCACGTTAACGCGGCCGGATGCCGCATGCGCCTTTACGTCGCTGGTGGCGCCTTCCACATCGACCGAACCGCTGGCGGTGGAGGCATCGACGCGTCCGCCCGGCTTGGTGATTTGCGTGGAGCCGGAAAGCGCGCCGATGCGCACGTCACCTTTGATATTGGAAACGGTGACGGTGCCGGAAGCGCTGTTCGCGCGGATGTCGTCGCCGATATTGTCTGCGCGAATCGAGCCGCTCAATGTGGAAAGCTGCGTTTGCCGCTCGACGTGGCTCACGCGAATGGAGCCGGACGCCGCTTCCGCCTTCACCGGGCCGCGTACATCCTGAATCGTTTGCGCGCCAGAGAGCAATGTAGATGCAACTTCCGTATCGTGCGGAACTTCGATCACGTAAGAGATGCTGACGTTGCGCAGGTGGCGCATCTCTTCGCCAATATGAATCGTGCTGCCGCGCTGCTCGACAGGTGGATTAGCGAGCAGTTCATTGAGGCGCTTCTCGGGGCTCTCGAATCCCATGCCGGAGGCGTGGGCGTCTGCGTGGACGTGTACTTTGCCGTCGGCGCTGCCGGTGATGGAAACGTCGCCGGAAGTGTTGGTGAGCTCTAGGCGAATCGGTCCACTAACGCCGAGCGTGCGGTCGAAGCTGCCGCTCACCGACGGTCCCATCGCGCAGCCCGCGCTCACCAATGCGACGAACAGGAAGCCTGCCAGGCCCGCGAAATTGCGATTTCTCATCGTTCCTCCATGCAAGCGCAGGGCGAAAGCCGCGCGCTTGCAGCTTCGGTCTAACACGTGTCTAACAGAAGATACGCGAATGTGGGGAATTATGTTCCGAACGCGGTATGCGCTCAAGAGCGTTTCTGCTGCGGCAGCGTTTCGTTGAGCGAGCCCTGGCGATAGCCTTCGAGGTCCAGCGCGACATAGGCGAATCCCACGCGCTTGAGAGCCTGGGAGATAGCCGCGCTTGTTTCTTTCGAGAACGAGCGGTCCATTTCTTCGGGCGCGATTTCGACGCGCGCCAGCTTGTCGTGCAATCGCACACGGAATTGCCGGAAGCCGAGCTCACGCAGCGCGGCTTCGCCGCGCTCGATCAGCGTCAGGCGCTCGGGAGTGACTTCGGTGCCGTAGGGGATGCGGGAAGCGAGACAGGCCGAAGCGGGACGGTCCCAGGTGGGCAAGCCGGCGCGCTGCGAGAGTTGACGAATTTCTGATTTACGCAGACCCGCATCGAGCAATGGGGCCAGCACGCGATGCTCTTTCGCAGCGCGATGACCGGGACGGAAATCGAGCGTGTCGTCGGCGTTAACGCCGTAAGCCGTTGCCGTGAAGCCGCGCTGCTGAGCAATCGCATCCAGCACCGAGAAGAGTTCGTCCTTGCAGTAAAAGCAGCGGTTTGCGGCGTTGGCGCGATAGGCGGGATTTTCCATCTCGTGGGTTTCGACGAACTCGTGATGGATGCCGAAGGCGCGCACGAATTCGTCAACGGCGGCGCGGTCATGTGCTGAAAAGCTTGGCGAAAGAGCGGTGACGGAAAGAGCGCGGTCGCCGAGCGCACGTTGCGCGGCCCAGGCCAAGTACGCGGAGTCGGCTCCGCCGGAGAGCGCAACGATCACAGAGCCGGCATCGGCAAGGCGCGCCAGGAGCGAAAGCTCCTTTTGTTCCGGTGAAACACCTGAGGTTTCAGCGGCGCGAATTGGAACGAACGCGGGCATCGCTGGTAAGTATAACGCACTGCTGAGATAAATCGCGGGTTTACAAGGCTCGAGTTGGCGGCCATTACTTGAAATCGAGGAGGACGTCGACCGTGCCCTTGGCTTCATCAGCCTGCAGCCAATGGCCCACTTCGTCGTAGTGAATAGGCAGATCCTTGAAAATGTCCGGCGAGTGTGCTTGCAGCTTGGTCAAAAATTCCTCGAATCTCACTTTGTCGAACAGCTGGCCCGGTGGAATCGGCCACGCTTCGCGCAGATGTCTTTCGGCATTCATGGACAACCCGGTGATTATCATCGAGCCGAAGCGGAACGGCTTTCCTTCATCGATGCGCACGCTGTACGCAATGGTGTGTGCGGCATCGTCGTAGGCCGCAGTCGGGTCGACTTTTGCCTGCATGTAGCCGCGGCGTCCGTATTCTTCGCGGACGCGATCCCAGCCGGCTTCGATAGCCATGCCGTCGGCGACCTCGCCGGTTTTCAAGCCGACGCTGTTGGTCAGCGTGATGGTCGACAGTAGATTATTGCCGCTCCATTCCACACCCTTCCAGTGATATACCGCGCCGGGGCTGACCGGCACGAAGACTGGAATTTGCTCGGGCAACTTTTTATTTGGGTTTCCGGTCAGGCGCACTTCCGGCGGGCCAAGTTTCGCGCGTAGAAATCCCTTCTGTAAGAAGGTTGGCCGGATCTGTTCGGTCAAGAACATGTCGATGGACATTCGTGAATACGGCTTGCCGAGCAATTCAGGAAGCTGCTGGCGAACGGTTGGCGAGGAATCGAGCGCGGGATCGCTGAACTCTACTCCAGCGATGTGCAGGGCCTCCGCATTGATGCGGAATAGCTGCACGCTGCCGTCGCCGATAGGATTTGCTGCAACCTGGTGCTCGACGACGGCATGCAGCCCATGAGTCACGAGAAATTGCCCCACGGCTTCGGCAGCCAGGTCAACCACGGCGCCCGCTTCCGGGAGGGCGCCGTCGTAAAAGGGCAGCTTGGCGCGAATGGCGTCGTTGAGCTCGCTATCGGCAAACCACGGCAGGTTGTCAAAGTAAGCTGGAACGCGCGGCGCTTCTTCCACGTGGAAGGTCACCAGCAGGCCGTCGGTGCGGGACTGAAAGTTGTATCGCACCTTGGCGAAGAGGCAGCTCTGCACCAATTTGTCTGCGGCTCCTTGGAAATCGTCTTTTCCGACCTGCGCGCCGGTTTGCAATCCGGTCAGGGCGACAACCTGCGGTTCGGGCAGGGACTTCAGGCCGTCCGCATGAATTTCACGCAGTGGTGCGGTTGCGGCCGGGGCGGTTGCGACGGGAGAAGTTTGCGCCCAAGCAGAGAATGCGGAGGCAGCCGCGAGAAACATCGCGATCGAGTTACGCAGGCGCATGGGGCTAGTCTACCGAAAAAGCTTTTTGCCTGCTGGAAGCTGCGCCCCTACGGGGACCTTATTCCACCGTGACAGATTTCGCCAGGTTGCGGGGCTGGTCCACGTCGCAGCCGCGGCGCACAGCGATGTGATACGCCAGGAGCTGCAGGGGAATGATCTCGAGCATGGGCACGAGCAGCTCAGGGGCTGGGGGAATCTCAATGACATGGTTCGACGATTCTCGAGCAAGATGATCGCCCGTGGTCACAATGGAAATCACGATTCCATCGCGAGCGCGCACTTCCTGGATGTTGGAGACACTTTTCTCATAGCGCGTGACGGAATCCGGATCGTTTTTGTCGTGAGTCGCGAGCACCACCACGGGAAGATTCTCGTCGATCAGCGCGTTCGGCCCGTGCTTCATCTCGCCGGCGGGATAGCCCTCCGCATGAATGTAGGAAATTTCCTTGAGCTTCAGCGCGCCTTCCAGGGCGATGGGGTAGTGAATGCCGCGGCCGAGGTAGAGGAAGTCCGTGTTGCGGAAGAATTGCCGTGCCAGCGTCTCGTACACGCCGGTTTCGTCACCTTGCAGCACCATCTCGATCTTGTGCGGGATGCGCGTAAATTCCTGGAGCAAATGCTTGGCCGCATCGCCGGTCATCTTCCCGCGCACTTGGCCGAGGTGCGTGGCGAGCAGGAGCAGCGCGGTGAGCTGCGCAGTAAATGCTTTGGTGGAAGCGACGCCGATTTCCGGTCCGGCGTGCGTCGGAATCGTGCCATTGGCTTCGCGCGTAATCATCGAGCCGATCACATTGCAGATCGCCAGAGACGGGGAGCCTTTCGATTTCGCTTCGCGCTGGGCTGCTAAAGTGTCGGCGGTTTCGCCGGATTGGCTGATGCACACGGTC
>CATPAM010000261.1 GCA_955651735.1 Candidatus Acidiferrales bacterium
GTAAAGATATTTGTCGCTGGCATGCACGGCGAGGAAAGAAGGATCTTCCGACTCAGCGGCGACGCCAAGCGGGTTGAGCTTGCCGATGCCGGGATCGAAGAGGTAGGCGTAGATCCCTTTGCTCTCGGTTTTGTTGGTGTAGGTGCCGACGTAGACGAGGTAGGGCTTGTTGGGCGTGCGTTTCTGGGCCCCGGCCGTGGAGCAAAACGGGAGGAGCAGAGCGGCAAGCAGCAGAGACTTCATGAAAAAACGGCGAGAGAGTTTCATAGGGCGAAGATTTTAGCACTGTGAACGAATTTGCGAAGCGGGAGTCAGGCCCAGGGCGGGCATTCCTACGCGTTGGGATCGCTTGACGAGCACCAGTGGCACGGCCTTCAGCCTGTGCTCCGACGACTTCGCCCTCAAGGCAGGCCGAAGTCGATCTCGGATCATTTATGTACGGCAGAATTCGCATCCGCCGCATGATTTGTTACTTCTTCTCCTCGTCGTTCTCTTCTTGGAGGACGGCGGCGGCGGCTACGGAGTCGTCGTCATCGAGGCGAAGCAGGCGAACGCCTTGCGTGGAGCGGCCGGCTTCGCGGATTTCATTGGCGTGTACGCGGATGACTTTGCCGTTGTGCGTGATGATCATCACGTCGGACTCTTCGGTGACTTGCAGAGTGGCGACGACGGAGCCGTTGCGGTCCGTGGTCTTCATGTTGACGACGCCTTTGCCGCCACGCGAAGTGATGCGGTACTCGGCCAGCGGCGTGCGCTTGCCAAAACCTTTTTCGGCTACGGTGAGCATGAGCGTGGTGAGCGAATCTTTGATGTGCTCGTTCTCAAGCTCTTCGAGATCTTGCGACGTCTGCTTGTGTTCCTTGGCGATGATCTCGAAATCGGGCTGCACGGCATCCATGCTGACCACGTAGTCCTCCTTGTCGAGATCCATGCCGTTGACGCCGCCGGCGCCACGGCCCATCGGGCGCACTTCGGTTTCACGGAAGAGAATGGCCTGGCCCTCGTGGCTGGCCAGGAAAATCATTTTTTTGCCGTCGGTGAGTTTTGCGCCGATTAATTCGTCCTTGCCGTCGAGGGTGATGGCGATGATGCCGGTGGAGCGCGGGTTGGAGAATTCGGTGAGCGCGGATTTTTTCACCGTGCCGTTGCGCGTGGCCATGAAAACGAACTGGCCGGCTTCTTCGAGATCGCGCGCGGCTACGAGCGCGGTGAGTTTTTCGTCTTCCTGGAATTTTACGAGGCTCGAAATCGCCTTGCCGCGCGTGGCTGCAGCGGCTTCCGGCAGTTCATAAACTTTGAGCCAATAGACGCGGCCCTTGGAGGTGAACAGCAAGATGTAGCTGTGCGCGGAGGCGATGAACAGGTGCTCGACGAAATCCTCTTCCTTGGTGCGCGCGCCGATGCGGCCCTTGCCGCCGCGTGATTGGTGCCGGTAGGTGTCGGCGGCGGTGCGCTTGATGTAGCCGGCATGGCTGACGGTGATCAGCATGTCTGTGTCCGCGATCAGGTCTTCGAGCTTGATTTCCTCGACTTTGTCGACGATTTGCGTACGGCGATCGTCGCCGTAGGATTTTTGCACTTCCTTGAGCTCGCCGGTGATGACCTGCTTCAGCTTTTTGTCGCTGGAGAGAATTTCTTCCAGCTCGGCGATATGCTCGCGGATGGACTTCAGCTCCTTGATAATTTCATCGACGGAAAGCTGCGTGAGACGGTGGAGTTGCAGTTCGAGGATGGCATCTACCTGGATGGGAGTGAGGCCGAGAGTGGCGCTGTGGCCGGCGGTTTCGCCTTCGATGGGGCCAAGCTTGTACTTGCGGCCGTCGAGCTTGACGCCTGCAAGTTTCTTGGACTTGCCGTTTTCGGTGATCGTGACTTCCTGCTCGGTGAAATACTTGAGCAGGTTTTCCTTGGCGTCAGCGCGGCTGCTGGAACCGCGGATGATGCGGATGACGTCATCGAGATGGTCGAGCGCGATCTGATAGCCGACCAAAATGTGTTCGCGCTCACGGGCTTTGCGCAGTTCGTAGATGGTGCGGCGGCGCACCACTTCGACGCGGTGCTCGATGAAGAGCTTGATGAGCGGGATGAGGCCGAGCTCCCGCGGCTGCCCCCCGACGATGGCCAGCAGGATCATGCCGAAAGATTCCTGCATTTGCGTGTGCTTGAAAAGATTGTTCAGGATGAGCTGGGATTCTTCGCCGCGCTTGATTTCCACGACGATGCGCATGCCCTCGCGGGAGGATTCGTCGCGCACGTCGGCGATGCCTTCGATTTTTTTGGTCTGCACGAGCTCGGCGATGCGCTCGATGAGCTTCGATTTGTTGACCTGGTAGGGGATTTCGGTGATGACGATGTTTTCGCGATCTTTGCCGACTTCTTCGATGGCGGCTTTGGCGCGCATCATGAAGCTGCCGCGGCCGGTTTTGTAGGCGGCTTCGATGCCTTCGCGGCCGGCGATGTACGCGCCGGTGGGGAAGTCCGGACCAGGGACGAGCTTCATCATTTCCTTGAGTGTGGCGTCGGGCTTTTCGATCAACAGCATCGCGGCGTCAACGATCTCGCGCAAATTGTGTGGCGGAATGTTGGTGGCCATGCCCACGGCGATGCCGCTGGCGCCATTGACCAGGAGATTAGGAATGCGAGACGGAAGGACGAAGGGCTCTTCGCGCGTTTGATCGAAGTTCGGAACGAAGTCGACGGTTTCTTTTTCAAGATCAGCGAGAATGTCTTCGCTGATTTTCGCCAGGCGGGCCTCGGTGTACCGCATAGCCGCAGGAGGATCGCCGTCAACGGAGCCGAAATTTCCCTGGCCGTCGATGAGCGGGTAGCGCATGTTGAAGTCTTGCGCGAGGCGAACGAGCGCGGGATAAATGACGGCTTCGCCGTGCGGGTGATAGTTGCCGGAAGTGTCGCCACAAATCTTCGCGCACTTGCGGTAGCCGCGATTGGAGGCCAGGCCGAGATCGTTCATGGCCACGAGGATGCGGCGCTGCACCGGCTTGAGGCCGTCGCGCACGTCGGGGAGCGCGCGCGCGATGATTACGCTCATGGCGTAGTCGAGATACGACTTGCGCATTTCCGCTTCGATATCTACAGGAAGCAGGATGGATTTATTTGTTTCGTCGGCCATTTCCTCGTTGTCCCTTCACCCTAGGTCAATGATTGGCTGAGATCCTTCGCTGCGCTCAGGATGACAGCCCTAAGTTCGTGCACGCTCCAGCACAAAGACCTTCACGGAATCGAAGGCGTCGGCTGTATTGGTGAAACGTTGCGCCGCGAAATGCTCTTCGAGTTGGTGCAAAAAATTGTCGCGCTCCATTTCACTTGCAAGCTCGATGGCCACGCCGCGCTCGTTGTCCGGCGCCACGGTGGGTGTTGCGCGAAAACCGCTGCAGCTTAAACCACGCAGCCCCGGGAGCGTGCTCCAGCCGAGTTGATACATCATGGCTGCTTCGCGGTTCGCGACCGCAGCAGATAAGACAGGGCCACCGCCACGACCAAAATAATGACGATTCCCACTGCGTTGACGGTGAAATTCGTCTTGTACAGGTCCGCTGCCGAAGGATCGACCGGCAAAGCCCCTCGCCATTGTTGAAAATTGCGAAGCGTCGCCGGCAGCCGATATCCCGATACAGCAACAGCCGCGAGGAGCAATCCCCAGCGCACCGCGTCGCGCGTTGATCCCCGGCCGGTTTCCGCCATCAGCTTTGTGCCATCGAATCAAATGTCCAGGTTGACGACTTCGAGGGCGTTTTCCTCGATGAATTTGCGCCGTGCTTCCACGTTTTCGCCCATGAGCGTAGTGAAAATATCTTCGGCGGCTACGGCGTCTTCGAGCTTCACCTGCAGCAGCGTGCGCGTGTCCGCGTTCATGGTCGTATCCCAAAGCTGCTCGGCGTTCATTTCGCCGAGGCCCTTGAAGCGGGTGATGGTGAAATCTTTTTTGGCGTCTTCGACCACGTAGTTCAAGACATCCCGGGCCTTTTCCTTGGTCACTTTAGTGCCGTTGTTCGTCACCACGAACGGGGGCTTGTTGAATTCATCGACCAGCTTGGCAAGCGAGCGCAGGCGCTTGTACTCCGCGGTGGAGGCCAGCGCCCAGTTAATTTTTTGGCTGTGCGGCGGCCCAAATTGAATTTCGTGCAGGCTGTGTTCTTCGTCAAAAA
>CATPAM010000262.1 GCA_955651735.1 Candidatus Acidiferrales bacterium
CCACGCGAACCCGGGCCCGTGCGATCGAGCGCGGATCGCGCTCTATTCCCACCACTTCTCCTGAAGGCCCGACAATCTTAGCTGCCAGCATCGCCACGTCTCCGACACCGGAACCGAGATCCAGGACGCGTTGGCCCGGGCCAATGCCTGCGTCACGGAAGAGTCGTTCGGTGTGAGAAGCGATCCATGCGGCCTGTCGTATTAGGCGCTCGTGTTCGGCGTCGGTGCTGCCGAGAACATACTGAGAAGTGGGACTGATCTCTGTCATCTTGGCGGTCGATATTAGCATGCCTTGATCTAATACCGGCTTGCCCCCTCCTCTCATAGCAGCCGTTCAGCAACACATACATATGGCGGCTCCGGTCTCGTCGTTCATCGGTTTACAGACGATTCGACGATTCTGGGTGTATAGTCGGGAACTTGGAAACTGATGACCCACCCTTCAGACTTCTTGGAAAACTACGCGTAACACCCTAGAATCGAAGCCGACGTGGCCTGTCATCCTGGCGGAGTGTGCAAGACTAGCCCTGCCTCTCGCCCCGTCAGAGAGACGACACTTGCCTGAACAGCGCATGGAAAAGGCAGCCGCAGCGCCGGCCAGCCCCGCAAAATCGCCGCTCGATGTGGCTATCGATGCGCTGATTATCGGCCGTAACTCCGATCCTTTCGCGCTGCTCGGTCCGCACGCGGTCGACACCCCAATGGGCCGCCGCTGGGTCATTCGCATGTTTCATCCCGGCGCGATTTCCGCCGCGATTCATTTCACCGATTCACAAACCGCAATCGAAGCCACGAAACTTCGTCCGCAAGGCTTCTTTGAAGCGACCCTGCCCGAGGCTCAGCAAGACCGTCCCGCACCGTCCAGCTATCGCATCCAATACCGATTCGCCTCCGGTGCCACTCACGAGCAATACGACACCTACGCTTTTCCCTTCCTCTTGAGCGAATTCGACCTTTACCTCATGGGGGAAGGCCGCCACTACGACACTTACAATAAGCTCGGCGCGCACATTCAGCCTGTCGAAGGCGTGCGCGGCGTTAACTTTGCCGTTTGGGCACCCAGCGCTAGTCGCGTTAGCGTTGTAGGCGAATTCAATCACTGCGACGGTCGCATCACCCCCCTGCGCGCCCGTGGCTCCTCGGGCGTCTGGGAACTTTTCGTCCCCGAACTCGACGAAGGCGCCATCTACAAATACGAAATCATCGGCCCCAACGGAAACATGGTGCCGCTCAAAGCGGATCCCTACGCCTTTCGCGCCGAACTCCGGCCCAACACCGGTTCCGTGGTCGCCAACCTCGATACTTACAAGTGGAATGACTCCGCATGGACAACGCAGCGCACGCAGACGAATTGGTTTGAGAAGCCCATCTCCATCTACGAAGTCCATCTCGGCAGTTGGCGCCGCGTCCCCGAAGAAGGCAACCGCTGGCTCACCTACCGCGAACTCGGCGATCAGCTCATTCCATACGTAAAGGACCTTGGCTACTCCCACATCGAGTTGCTACCCATCATGGAGCACCCCTTCGACGGCTCCTGGGGCTACCAAACCATCGGCTACTTCGCCGCCACCAGCCGCTACGGCTCTCCCGCTGATTTCATGGAGTTTATCGACCGCTGCCACAACGCCGGCTTGGGCGTCCTCCTCGACTGGACCCCCGCCCACTTCCCGCGCGATACCCACGGCCTCGCCGAATTTGACGGCACCCACCTTTACGAGCACTCCGATCCACGCCAGGGTGCTCATCCGGACTGGGGCACCCTCGTTTACAACTACGCCCGCAACGAAGTGCAGAACTATCTGATCTCCAACGCTTTATTCTGGCTCGACAAGTACCACATCGACGGCCTGCGCGTGGACGCCGTAGCCTCCATGCTGTATCTCGATTACTCCCGCAAACCAGGGGAGTGGGTCCCGAATCAGTACGGTGGCCGCGAAAATCTCCCAGCTATCGCGTTTCTCCGCCGTCTCAACGAAGTTGCCTACGAGCGCTTCCCCGGCCTCCTCACCATCGCTGAAGAATCAACATCTTGGCCCAGCGTCTCCCGCCCCACCTACCTCGGGGGCCTCGGTTTCAGTCTCAAGTGGAACATGGGCTGGATGAACGACACCCTCGCGTATTTCTCCACCGACCCCATTCATCGCAAATACCACCAGAACCAGCTCACCTTCTCCATGCTGTACGCTTTCACTGAAAATTTTGTCCTGCCTTTCTCTCACGACGAAGTCGTCCACGGCAAGAATTCCCTTCTCCACAAAATGCCCGGCGACATGTGGCAGCAATTCGCCAATCTGCGTCTCCTATACGCCTATCAGTACGGGCATCCCGGTAAAAAACTCCTTTTCATGGGCCAGGAGTTCGCCCAGCGCAGCGAATTTAGCGAAGCCCGCAGCCTCGAATGGCACCTGCTCCAACACGATTCACATCGCGGTATCCAGCGCCTGATCGCCGACCTGAACAAGCTCTACGCCGCTGAGCCTGCCCTGCACGAAGTAGATTTCGATTGGCATGGGTTCGAGTGGCTTGACTGCAACGACGCCGACAACAGCGTCTTCTCTTTCATGCGCCGCGGCAAGAATCCGCAAGACTTGCTCGTCGTCGTGTTGAACGCAACTCCGATCGTTCGCCCGGGCTATCGCATCGGCGTCCCTCAACCCGGCTTCTACCAAGAAGTCTTGAATACCGACTCCGCCTCCTATGGCGGTTCGAACGCCGGCAACATGGGCGGCGCTCAGTCCGCCCCGATGCCCCAAATGGGCCGCCCGCACAGCATCGCCCTCACCTTGCCACCCCTAGCCGCAACCTTCCTCAAGTGGCTTCCCTCTTAAAAACGCCGCCCTCTTCGCCGAATCCGCCTAACGAGGCCCACCTTCGGGAAACATTTCTAAGGTCTCCCTCGTATACCAACGCAAGCACCTGCCGGGAGCACACTGCAAACCTTGCCACCTCGAAGCCCCGGTCAGAGAAGGAGAAATCCGCGATGAACGTTCCAGCCCCACGACTCACTGAAAAGATGGCTCTTACGCTGGCCGCCTCGCTGCTAGCGGCCATCGTGCTTCTCGCGCCCGTCGCCGCGGCCCCGGCCTCGCCCGCCAGCGGCTCCGGCCAGAATGGGTCCGCGTCCCGCAACGATCGCTGGTTGCATGTCCGCGTCACCAATCCCGGCAACAACGAAGAAACCGTTCGCGTAAACGTTCCGCTGGAGCTTGCCGAAAAGGTTCTCCCCACCATCAATAAGAATCGCCTGCACAGCGGCAAGGTTCGATTCGACGATGTCGACTGCCATGGCGTCGATTTGAGGGCTCTTGTCGACGCCGTCCGCACCTCCAAGGACGGTGAGTTTGTCACCGTCCAAAGTAAGGACTCCGACGTCCGCGTAGCCAAGCAGAACGGCTATCTGTTCGTGCATGTTTTCGAGAAGAATCGTCCCCGGAAGTCGCAAGTCGAAGTCAAAGTTCCCATGAAAGTCGTCGACGCGCTCTTCTCCGCCGGCAAGGACGAGCTGGACCTGGTAGCAGCACTCCATGCCCTTTCTACCCAGGGAGATACCGAACTCGTCTCGGTCAAGGACGAAGGAAATACCGTGCGCGTCTGGGTGGATTCCAAGAACGTTACGGATTAATCGGCTCACTCAAGCTCGTCGCTGCAAAGCGCCGACGCGGCTGTAACCAGCAGGAGGAGCAAACGCATGATATTGGCCAAGCTCGCTTTAGGTTTCTGCGGCACCGTGGCGGTGGCTGGCGCCTACACTTTCCACGAAGGCGTGATGCGTGTTGATGAAGATCACTATGACGGCCGGCATGTCCATGTCTGGGTCCCGGCCGCCATCGTGCCCATGGCTCTGCACGTGGTGCCCAGCCGCCGTCTTGAGCACGCACTCGAGCACGCCGGCCCTTGGCTACCCACGTTGCGCGAACTGACTAAAGAACTAAAGAGATATCCCGAAGCGGAATTCGTAGAGGTCCAGGACGGCCATCAGCACGTTCACATTCGCACCCATCAGGGCAAGTTGCTCATCGATGTCACGGAACCGGGTGAAACCGTTCACGTGGCCTGTCCCCTGGCTATGATGGAAGACATCGCCCGAGAGCTGGAAGCCAAGTCTCCGGCAGTTTAGACCTGCGGCGTAAATTCTTTCCCTGGAATGAAATAGACCTCTTCAAAGGTCGAGCCTTTCTGCCATCCCGCTCGCTCCAAAATTCCGCGACCGTTTTCAATCATGTTGGGATGCCCGCACAAGTACCCGGTCGTCTCCGCCGGCTTCAGGCCCCACTCCGAAACGTATTTCCGCACCAAATCGTCCACGCGCCCCGTCTCGCCCGTCCAGGCAGCATCCTCCCAGGGCCGGCTGATCGTCGCAACATACTTAAGCCACGGCACTTCCGCCGCAACTCGTTCCAGTTCTTCGCGATAGCCAAACTCCCACGACCGGCTGCCACCCTGTATGCAGTACAACTTGTGGTTGCCTGGCATCGGGCTGTCGCCGGCCTTCCAATCCCTGTACAGCGTGCGGACGTAGCTCACAAACGGTGCGATCCCGGTAACCGTCGCCAATAGCAGATGTTGCGTCCGCCCGCTCCGCAAATCCAAAGTAAATCGCCCCTTGGCGATTTTGCGGCACAGCATCGTGTCGCCAGTCTGCAACTTATAAAGTTTCGGCGTCAGCTCGCCTTGTAGCACCAGCTCAACGAAAAATTCCAGCGCTTCCTCGTAC
>CATPAM010000263.1 GCA_955651735.1 Candidatus Acidiferrales bacterium
CCACCACGCCGCGGGTGAGCGCAAACGCCCAGTTGCCGCCTGGTTCGCGCGGCGCTTCGACCTGGCCGAGAAGGTTGAACCGGTTGCCGCTCGAGCTCACCTCGATCGGCACCAGAAACTGCCGGTTGGCCTGATCCCACTTGAAGCTGATCTGACCTTCATCGAGAACGATCCGGCCTTCCGGATTGTCGGGATCAACCGGCCTCAATGATGTTTCCCCCGTTCGGAAAAGAAACATCGTGATCACCTTCAACTCCGAAGGATCATCGCTGCCATCCACACCGATCCTGTGGCGTTCATACGTCCCAAGCTCGCGAATCAATTCCAATTCGCGAATCCCGCTCTCCTCATAGATTTCTCGCTTAGCCGCCAGCAGCGCATTCTCGCCGGCATCGATGTGCCCCTTCGGCAACGACCACGATGTTCTGTGTTGACTGACCACCAGCACCTTGCCCTCGTTATTGGTGACGACCCCTCCAGCGCTATGCGTCTTCTTCATCCATTTCAGTTTATCGTAACTGATGTGGCCGCCGACCGTGGCGGGCGCCTTTGCTTTTCTTTTTAGGAGGTGGCGCCTTCTCTTGGATTTCGGTGTTCGCCGCTTTCGGATACAATTCGTTTGCTCGGCCTCTGCGGCCCGTCTGCGAAGGGCGCAACCCGACCGCCTTGCGGGTGCCCCCCATACATTCAGGCGAGGTGTTATGACACGAGGTATTCTGATGCATAGTCGCCTGCCGCGCGGCCCGGCACGCCGAAGGCGTGAGTTTGCCTCTCCGGCAATCCTGTCCATTCTAATCGTCCTCGCCGCCTGTTTCGCCGCGACCGCCGCCCGCGCCCAGGAACGCCGCGACCGCGAGCCCAACAGCGTCTACCTCGAACGCCGCGCCAGGCTCACCGCCCAGGTGGATTGCCCGATCGTTCTCCTGGGTCTTACCGGTCGCGAGGAATCCTCGCAAACCTACATCTTCGAGCAGGAAGAAAACTTCTACTACCTGACCGGCCACAACGAAGAAGGCGCCGGCATGGTGATCCTTCCGGCGAAATCTTCCGGCAACGACGCATCGAATTCGCCCCGCGAAATCCTCTACCTTCCCGCGAAAAACCCTCAAAAAGAAAAGTGGAACGGCGTGCGCATGTCTCCCGCCGATCCCGGCATCGAAGCCCGCACAGGGTTCGCAACCGTAAAACTTTTCGCGGAGATGCGCGCCGCAGTCGAGAACTTGGCGAAAACCTATCCTTGCATCTACACGATTCTTCCCTACGAAAAAGAGTTGGGCGGCTACCCGCACGAAAAAGAAGTTGTGGACTGGCTCCAGCAAGCCGCGCCGCAAAGCAAATTGAAAGACATTCGCGCGCAAATCACCGCCCTGCGCCAGATCAAATCCCCCGGCGAAATCGCCTTTCTTCAGCGGGCCATTGACCTGACGGTTGACTCCCACCTGGAAGCCATGCGCATGATGCGCCCCGGACTCCACGAATACGAAGTCGCCGCAAAAATCGTGGAAGTTCACGCCATGGGCGGCTCCGAGGCGGAAGGCTACGCTCCCATCGTGGGCGCCGGGCCAAATTCCACCGCGCTCCATTACGACAGGCTCTCCCGCAAGATTGAAGACGGCGACATCGTCGTTCTCGACGTCGGAGCACAGTACTCCGGCTATTCCGCGGATATCACCCGCACCATCCCCGCCAACGGCAAATTCACGCCGCGCCAGCTCGAGGTTTACAACATCGTCCTTGGCGCGCAGAACGCCGCGATAGCCGCAATCAAACCCGGCATGGATCTATGCCAAAAAGGAAGCAAGAGCCTGCACAAAATTTCCTACGACTACATCAATTCCCACGGAAAAGACCTGCACGGAAAATCGCTCGGCCAGTATTACATTCACGGCCTCGGCCACAACATCGGCCTCAACGTCCATGATCCCGGCGAATATTGCAAAGCTCTGGAGCCCGGCATGGTTGTCACCATGGAGCCCGGCATCTATATTCCGGAGGAAAATCTCGGCGTGCGCATCGAAGATGACGTGCTGGTCACCGACACGGGCTACAAGCTCCTCAGCGAGCGCCTGCCCCGCGAGGCTGCCGAAATCGAAAAGATAATGGCCCAGGGCGCCGCCCAGCGCGCCAAAGCCGCGAAACGAGGCGACGATTGACCGCGTAGAATCGGCCCGTCTATACTGTTTGTTCGCGCTGGAGGCGATTTTTTTCCAGCGTGCCTCGAGTCATTCCGCGCGCAGCCGCAAGCAGCTCAGCAGGCCGCTAGCTGGAATTTCCGAAATTGCCATCTTTAGGAGCCTCCGGCCGCTCCACGGCCGTGAAAACTATGAGCAGCGTCAAAGCCACCCAACTTCGCCCCGGCATGGTCATACAGCACGAGGGCCAGCTCTTCACGATTTTTAGCGTCGACCACCGCACTCCGGGCAACAAGCGCGGCTCCATGCAAACGCGCATGAAAAATCTCAAGAGCGGCGCAATCATCGATTACCGTTTCCGCGCCGAGGAATTTGTCGACCGCGCCCATCTCGACGAAGTCGAATTCGAGTACCTCTACAACGAGGGCGATGAATTCCACTTCATGAACACCGAAACCTACGAACAAATGCATCTCACGCGCGAGCAACTCGGCGAAACCGTCTACTACCTGATCCCCAATACCATCGTGAAAGTGGAATTTTTCGAGGAAAAACCGATCGGCGTGGACCTGCCCGACACAATGGAGCTCAAGGTGATCCACACAGAGCCCACGCTGCAAAAAGCCACAGCCAGCGCGGTCGGCAAGCCCGCCACGCTCGTGACCGGTCTCGTAGTGCAGGTTCCGCCCTTCGTAAACGAAGGCGACAGAATCAAAGTGGATACCACCGAAGCGCGCTACGTGCAGCGCGTCGAATAGATTTGAGACGTTGTACGGGTTGCGCTTTAGCACTGAAGCCAGCGCTCACTTTTCCGCCTCCGCAGCTTGCTGCCGCGCGAATGGCAGCGAGAAGAGGCAAGACGGCGCCCCGGCGCAACCCGGGGCGCCCTGTTTCTCCCAGGCGTTTTTTGGCGAGCGGAAGGACGCCGTCTTTTTGGCGGGCCAAATTTTGGGCAGGCGGAAAGCGACGTTATTTCTTGCCGGCGGAACCGGCTGCGGATTTTCCCGGGGCTTTCTCCGCGAAGACGCGGGCAAAAATCGCATCGACGTGGCGAAGCTGGCGCTGCAGATCAAATGCCTGCGCCAGCGCCTTCGCGTCGAGATATTTCGTGATGCGCGCATCGCCGGCGACACGCTCGCGAAAATTGGAGTCTGACTCCCAAGCCGCCATCGCATTTTCTTGCACGGCCTTGTACGCATCGTCGCGCGGCATTCCTTTTTCCACCAAGTCCTGCAGGAGTTGCCCGGAGTACACCAGGCCGTGCGTCAATTCCAGATTACGTTGCATGCGCTCTGGGAATACGCGCATGTCCGCGACGATGGCGGTCATTTTTGCGAGCATATAGTCCACTAAAATTGTGGAGTCGGGGAGAATGACGCGCTCGACCGAGCTGTGGGAGATGTCGCGCTCGTGCCAGAGAGCTACGTTTTCGAACGCGGCAATCAGATTCGAACGCACCAACCGCGCGAGGCCACAAATCTGCTCGGAGGTGACCGGGTTGCGCTTGTGCGGCATGGCGGAACTGCCGCGCTGCTCGCCGCCAAACGGCTCTTCCGCCTCGCGCACTTCGGTGCGCTGCAGGTGGCGAATCTCCAGCGCGATTTTCTCCAGAGTCGCTGCGATCAGCGCGAGCGAACTCAGATAGTGCGCGTGACGGTCGCGCTGAATCACCTGCGAAGCTACCGGCGCCACATGCAAGCCTAGCCGCTGGCAAATGCGCTCTTCCATATCCGGGCCGAGGTGAGATGCGTTCCCCACAGCGCCGGAGATTTTCCCTACCGCCATCTGGGCGGCTGCATCGCGAAAGCGCTGCTGATTGCGTTCATTCTCGGCAAACCAGTTTGCGATCTTCAGCCCGAACGTAATGGGTTCGGCATGAATTCCGTGCGTGCGTCCGATTTGCGGCGTATGACGAAACTCCTGCGCGCGCTTGGCGAGCACATCGCCGAATTTGACCAGCGCCGCCTCGATCGGCCGCGAGGCGTCTCGCACCAGCAGCGCTTGCGCGGTGTCGACCACATCGTTCGAAGTCAACCCATAGTGCAGCCAGCGCGCCGCAGATGGGTCGCCAATCGATTCGCCGACGGCCATGGTGAACGCGATGACGTCGTGTTTGACGCGCGATTCGAGTTCCAGAATGCGCGCAACATCGACCTTGGCCCGCGCGCGGATCGCGGCCGCGGACTCCTTCGGTACTTGGCCCGCCTCGGCTAGGGTTTCGGTAGCTGCTAACTCGACGTCCAGCCAGCGGGCGAACTTGTTGGCATCGCTCCAAACGCGGCCCATTTCTTCACGGGTATACCGTGCTATCAAATCCGCTCCTCGCTGCGGGTGGCTGGTAATCGGCGCAGCTAACCGGCAAAACCTTTGTAATGATACGGTATTTCCATTCAGGGCGCGACCAAGGGCCAGAGGTTCTCCTTCGGCGGAAAAGGCCCAAAAGCCGACCTAACCGCGACCCCGAAATCCTGTCTAATGAAGCGGATGAGGCCGAGCGTCGAGACCAGCATCGAAAGCGACGCCATCGCCGTCGAGCACACGCTGGCGGGCGATCGCGATGCATTTCGCGTTCTGGTGGAGCGGCACAGCCGCAACGTGTACCGGCTAGCCTACCGCATGACCGGAAATCAGCATGACGCGGAGGAAGTGGTTCAGGAGGCATTCTTGCGCGCCTATCAAAAACTGAGCCAGTTTGCCGCGCGCGCGAATTTCGGGACGTGGGTTTATCGCATCGCCGCAAATTACTCGATCGACCGCATGCGGCAGAAGAAAAGCGAAGATTCGAATCGCGCCTTGCCGCCACGAGAAACTGAGGATGGCACGGAGATGGACTTGATGAGCACGGTGCCCGACGGCGCGCCTTCGCCGGAGCGGCTGGCGCAGAGCGGCCAGCTTGCCACACACATGCGCCGCGCGCTCAGCCAGCTCACGCCCGCCGAGCGCACGGCTTTTGTAATGCGGCACTGGGGCGGTTCGGGAATCGAAGAAATCGCCGACGCGCTGAAGTCGAGCACAAGCGCCGCGAAGAACACGGTCTTTCGTTCGGTGCAAAAACTTCGCAAGGCGCTGGAACCATTTGTAGAGCGGCGAGGACAAGCAAGAGCGATGGGAACAGAACTATGAAACATCCGAAAGAGGAAGAATTGATTGCGTATCAGGATGGGGAAGCCACGGGGCGAGAGACGATCGCCACGCATTTGGGCGATTGCCCGGAGTGCCAGGCCGAACTCGCGCGCATCGACGCGTTGCTGGCCGCGCTGAACACCATTCCCGTGCCCGAACCTGGCGAAGGCTACGGCCAGCGCGTTTGGCAGCAGATTTCACCGCGCCTGCCGCAGCGCCGCAGCCACTGGTGGGACTTTACTCTTCCGTGAACCAAAGACCGTTCCGTGGTTCGCAGCGCGCCGCTGGGCGGCCGCGGGCGCGATGGCCGCGCTCGTGCTGGCCGCGTTTATTGCCGGCCGCATGAGCAAGCCCAGGGGACCAAGCACTGCGGTGGCCGTGGAGCAAACAAAGGTTCGTGAGCGGATTTTGGTGATGGCCGTCGGCGAGCATCTGGGGCGCTCGGAAATGGTTCTGGTGGAGCTGGCGAACAGCGGGCCGGAGACTGCAGGGCAAAAAGAGGTCAATATCTCCGGTGAGCAGCGGCGCGCCGAAGATCTACTCGGGGAAAATCGGCTCTATCGGCAAACCGCGCTGGAACAGGGAGACACTGCGCTTGCCGGCGTGCTGGATGAACTTGAGCGTGTGCTTCTGGACGTGGCGCATAGCCCGCAGCAGGTGACTCCCGCACAGTTAGAAGGCATTCGGCAGCGCATCGAAGCGCGCGGCATTCTCTTCAAGGTTCGTGTGGTCGGCAAGGAACTGCAGCAACGCGAGGAGTCGGGGAGCGCGCCCGCATCGCCGCACGGTTCCACGAAAGGCGAAAGGAACAAGGTATGAGCAACGGAGATGTATCGATGATGAGAGACAGAACCTGGATTGTAGTGGCGCTTTTGCTGGCGATGCCGAGCGTTGCATCGCACGCCGCGGCCGCAGGCCGCGCGTTCATGGCTGCGCCACAATCCGCTTCCGGCCCGCAAAGTCAGGCGAGCTCCGATGAGGACCGCGACGAAGAAGCCAGCGATATGGAGCAGGATCGTCAGGACCAGGAGCAGGAAAAGCGGGATCGCGAGCAAGAAAAGCGGGACCGCGAACAGGAAGCACGCGACCGTGAACAAGAGAAACGGGATCGCGAGCAAGAACGCCTGGATCGCTTGACGGAGCTATACGACGACGGCCGCGAAGCGCTGGACGAAGACCGCTACGACCAAGCAGAGTCTAGATTCGACCAGTTGGCGCAGATGAACGGCCCGCAGACCGACGCCGCGCTTTATTGGAAAGCTTATGCGGAGAATCGCCAGGGCAAGCGAGATACTGCGCTGGCGAACATTGCCGAGCTTAAGCGCCGCTTCCCACAAAGCCGCTGGCTGAGAGATGCCAACGCGCTGGATCTAGAAGTGCGTCAATCGTCCGGCCAACCTGTTCATCCGGAAGGGCAAAAAGACGACGAGCTCCGTCTGCTGGCGATTCGCGGGCTTATGAACAGCGACCCGGAGCGCGCGATGCCGCTGCTGGGAAAAGTCCTCGAGAATGGCGCGGCTTCACCGAAAGAGAAGTCGCAAGCGCTGTTCGTATTGGCGCAGAGCGGCTCGCCGCAGGCGCGCGAGATTCTGGGCAAGGTCGCGCGCGGCCAAAGCAATCCGGATCTGCAACGCAAGGCCATTCAGTATCTGGCAATGTTCGGCGGAGCGGAGTCGCGCAAGACACTGGCGGACGTCTATGCCTCGACTTCCGACGCATCGATCAAGCGCTCCATCCTACGCGCGTACATGATCGGCGGCGATCGCGAGCACCTGTTTGAGGCGGCCAAGAATGAAAAAGATGATGAAGTGAAACGGGAAGCGATCCGGCAGCTGGGGTTGGTGCACGCGCAAAACGAATTGCAGCAGCTCTACCGTACGGATAATTCGCCGGCGGTGCGCCGCGAATTGCTGCAGGCTTTTTTCCTTGCTGGCGACGCACCGAAACTGCTGGAGGCTGCGCAAAGCGAAAAAGACCCGGGCCTGCGCCGCGTCGCGGTTCGCAACCTCGGCCTGATCCATGGGGATGACTCCGCCAAAGCGCTGCAATCGATTTATGCGAAGGAAACCGACCGCGGAATCAAGGAAGAAGTGCTGAACGCCTATTTTATTCAGGGGAACGCCGCGGCGATTGTGGCCATCGCGCGCGGCGAAAAAGATCCGGAGCTCAAACGGACCGCGGTGTCCAAGCTTTCGATCATGCACTCCAAGGAAGCCACGGACTACTTGATGGAAATTTTGCAGAAGAATTAGTGCGGCTAAGTGGAGGAGCGAACATGCGTGCCATCATTGTGAGCCTGATGATTCTCGCGGCGGCAGCAACAGTTCCCGCGGCCCAAGGGCAAAGCGGCGATGCGCCACAAGCGGAAAACGCCCGCGTGGAAAAGAAGGCGCTCGCCGGGCCGCTCGCCGCGGAAGTCAAGGCATGGGCGACCAAGGCTGAGGGGCCGCAATGGCTGGGCTACGCGGTGCCGCAGATGGGGCGAGAGCGAATGATGTGCTGCGGGGATTATGACGGCTCGTGGCGGAATGGGTGCGGGCATTGCCGGCTTGAGGATCGGGACAGTGGAACGAACATGACGTCGAGGGACGAGGCGGGCACGACGAAGCTGGAGGCACCGCGGTCCATCGCTGTGTTATTCCGGGCCGAGAATAGGCATGTAACGAAGATTCGAGTGGTCTCGCTGGAATGCTCCCTCGATGCGGGGGGATTGCCTTTTGTGTGGCTCAGCGGGGTGAAGGCTGCGGAAAGCGTCGAGTTGCTGGAAACTTTTGTGCAAGGCACGGACCTCGACGCACACGATGACGATCACACTTCGCACGGCGCTCTGACATCCATTGCGCTGCACGCTGACCCGGCGGCCGACCAGGCGCTTGAATCGTTTACGCGCAGCGGCGAGCCTGAATCTCTGCGAAAGCAGACTGCCTTCTGGCTCGGCGCAGTAAGGGAAAAGGCGGGATTCGTCCGGCTGCAGAAAATGGCGAAGGGCGATCCGAGCTCGGAAGTGCGCGCGCAGGTTACTTTCGCGCTCTCGGTGAGCCACGAGCTGGGCGCGGTGGAGGAAATGATCCGGATGGCGCATGACGACCAGAGCTCGCACGTGCGCGGGCAAGCATTATTCTGGCTGGCGCACAAGGCTGGACAGAAAGCGGTGGGCGCGATCACCGGAGCAATCGAAAACGATCCGGATACTGATGTGAAGAAGAAAGCGGTTTTCGCGCTGAGCCAGTTGCCGAAGGACGAGGGCGTGCCCAAACTGATCGAAGTGGCGAAGACCAACCACAATCGCGAAGTCCGCAAGCAGGCGATGTTCTGGCTGGGGCAGTCGCACGATCCGCGCGCGCTGGCGTTTTTTGAGAAGATATTAACGCAGTAGATTTGAGGCGGATCGGAATTTTCCATCCCTTTACCCCTATCCAAGGGGTATCAGAAAAGCCTCAGGCCTAAAAGGCAGGCCCTTCGAGGCTCCGGGTAAACCTGAGCTGCAGGTGCCGTCAGCTGCGGTGTGCGCAGATGCTGCTATAATTTCCTTCCCTGATGGTGAAATCGGCCCAAGAAGCGGCGGGAATCGCTCCTGATGTGCTGGCCAAGTACGAGCCGGTGATCGGGCTTGAAGTGCACGTCCAGCTCCTCACCAAGACCAAGATTTTCTGCGGCTGCTC
>CATPAM010000264.1 GCA_955651735.1 Candidatus Acidiferrales bacterium
AAACCACGTCGCCAGCCAATCCGGCCAGCGCCGCCAAGATGGACATTCCTGCCAGTATTCGAAAACGAGTTCGGTTCCCCACGGTCTTGCCTGAAGCCTACCATTTTTGCCTAGGCGATCACGACACGCCCCGGAATCTAGCGGCGCACGCTCGTGACCAGCGCGACAGCTTCGAGGCCCTCGCCAGCAAGAAAATCTGGACCGTCACGCATTCGGACCTGTTTGGTTGAAGCAGCCGCAATTGGCAGCGTTCGTGAGCGCCGCGCCGAAAGACGTGGAGAAAAGAGGCTTTGCACGGTGCACAGCTATGTAGTTATACCTAATCACGTGCATGTCCTGCTCGCGCCTTTGGCCGCCCTGCGGCTCCGAGCATCCTCCGTGCATTCTGTGTTAAATTCCTGGCTTTCCTGTTCGGAGGCAGGGCAGCCATGAAACACCTCGCACTCATTCTTTTGCTATTCGCCGCGCAGGTTGCTGCGGCTCAAGACTGGGCCAAGGCCAAGCTCGAGAAGTCGCCGCGCCATCGCGAATGGGTCACCCTCAAGCACGATGGCCGCTCGGTCGAAACATTCATCGTCTATCCGGAGTCGAAGGGCAAGACGCCGGTCGTGCTCGTAATCCACGAAATTTTCGGCATGACCGACTGGGTACAGGACCTCGCTGACCAGGTCGCGGAAGCCGGCTACATCGCCGTCGCTCCCGATCTGCTCTCCGGCATGGGACCGAACGGCGGCCGCAGTTCCGATTTTCCGCAAGGCAAAGCCACCGAAGCGGTGAGCCATCTCAATCCCGATCAGGTCACCGCCGACCTCAACGCCGCCGCCGATTACGGCAAGAAGCTGCCGGCCAGCAACGGCAAATTGTTTGTCACCGGATACTGCTGGGGCGGAGGTCAGAGTTTCCGCTTCGCTACCAATCGCGGCGATTTAGCAGCCGCGTTCGTGTTCTACGGGCCTCCGCCCGACAAAGACGCGACGGCGCGCATTGCGACGCCGGTGTACGGCTTCTACGCGGGAGACGACGCGCGCATCGGCGCCACTCTTCCCGAAACAATTCAAAACATGAAAGCTGCCGGGAAGACATTCGAGCCGGTCACCTATGATGGCGCAGGCCATGGCTTCATGCGGGCCGGAGAAGCCCCCGACGCCAGCGAAGCCAACCGCAAAGCCCGCACCGAAGCCTGGGCCCGCTGGAAATCGCTGCTCGCAAAATGAAGTCGTAGGGGCGCAGCAGGCTGCGCCCCTACTCGGCAAGATGCTGGCAATTGGAGGAAGCTGATTCGGACTTATGATTTACGCGGGCACTTCGGGATGGGCGTATCCGAGCTGGAAGCCGGATTTTTATCCGGCGAAGCTCGCTTCCGCGAAATTCCTGAATCACTACGCCACGCGCCTGAACACCGTGGAAGTGAACTACACGTTCCGCCGCTTCCCGACGGAGAAACTGCTGCGCGGCTGGATCGAAGCCACGCCGGGGGGATTTCAGATCGCCATCAAGGCGCACCAGAAAATCACGCACGTAGCTCGGCTACGCGACGTTGCGGACTTCACTTCCGATTTTGTCCGCTCGCTGCAGCCGCTCGACGCAGAGAAAAAGCTCGGGCCGGTGCTGTTTCAATTGCCGCCATTTTTGAAATGCGATGTCACGTTGCTGAAGGACTTTCTGGCTGTGCTGCCCAGATCCTTGCGCGCCGCCTTCGAGTTTCGACACGCTTCCTGGTTCAGCGAAGAAGTCTACGCTGCGTTGCGAGCCGCGAACGCCGCGCTATGCAACGCGGAAAGCGAGAAGCTCGAGACCCCGGATGTGCAAACCGCCGATTTCGCGTATCTGCGCCTGCGCAAGGAAGGGTATTCAGCGAAGGAGCGCAAAGCGCTGGAAGGAAGAATCGCGCGGCTTGGCGGCAATGGCGATGCTTACATCTATTTCAAGCATGAAGACACGCCGGAAGGCGCGTTACACGCGGAAGAAGTGCTGTCGGCGGCGAAGCGATGAAAAAAGTTGGTGCCCGAGAGAGGACTCGAACCTCCACTCCCTTGCGAGAACTAGAACCTGAATCTAGCGCGTCTGCCAGTTCCGCCACTCGGGCACTTGTGCGTGTGTTGAGCGGGCTCGACACGAGCCAGCCACACTGCGAGGCAAATTAATTTTGCCCGGCACAACGGGCTTTGTCAACGCGCGGCGGTTTGCGGCAACTAACTGTGTGATGTTCCGGGAGGAAAGCGATGTCTAAGAAATCGATCCTGATGCTGATTGGCGATTACGTCGAAGATTACGAGGTGATGGTCCCGTTCCAGGCGCTTCTGATGGTCGGGCACACGGTGCACGCGGTCTGCCCGGGCAAGAAGTCCGGCGAGTTCGTGGCCACCTGTATCCACGATTTTGAAGGAGACCAGACCTACACCGAAAAACGGGGGCACAATTTTGCGCTGAATGCCACGTTCGACCAAATTAGGCTCGAAAACTACGATGCGCTGGTTATTCCCGGCGGCCGGGCTGTCGAATACATCCGGCTGAATCCGCGCGTCCTGGAAATAGTGCGCCACTTCGCAGCTGCGAAAAAGCCCTTAGCCGCCATTTGCCACGCCGCGCAACTTTTGGCCGCTGCCGGCGTATTGAAAGGAAGGAGATGCAGCGCATATCCCGCTTCCGCGCCCGACGTTACCATCGCCGGAGGCACTTACGCGGACATCGCAATGGACGAAGCAATCGTGGATGGCAACCTGGTCACGGCGCCTGCGTGGCCAGCGCTCCATGCGTGGCTCGCCAAGTTTCTTGTGGTCCTGGAGGCGAAGATCGAGTTGTCCGCCGGCGTCTAGGCCCTTACGCGCCAGCCGCGCGCACCAGCGGGACATCCACAACGTGCTCGGCGACGAACCAGGCTTGCAGTTCGTTTGTGCGGACCACATCGCTGACCAGCAAGTCGTTCGTGCCGTCATCGCCGGCCTCCGCGGCTTTCCTGGCCATGGTGCGCGCTTCCTTGAGGATCAATTCGTGAGCTTCGAGCAAGCGCGAAATCTGTACGGGCGCTTCCTCGCGGCCGCGCGGCGGCCGGGGAATCATCGTTGTTTCGGCAATGTCTGCGGCCATCGCGAGGCTGATGCCGCCCAGAAGCTGGATGCGCTCGGCGATGGAATCGACCAACTCGTCCTGCTCACCATGATGTTTGTCGAAAAGCAGGTGGAGTTGATAAAAGGTGTGACCCGCGACTTGCCAATGATGTTTCTTGTACATGTCGCGCAGCGTCATGGTGTCCGCGAGGATTTGGTTTAGATTGCCCACGCTCTCGGCGCGCACATTTTCATCGAGGGCGATGGGCATGGGGGTCAATTTTCCGTACGGCTGAATTTCGCGGGCTTTCTGGTGCAGGATGGGCCTTGCGCGATCCGATCCAGCTTGGAGTTGCTCTTCGCTTTTGGAGTTGGAGCGATGATTTTTTGGACTCATTGGGTTTTCTCCTCGATACAGAAAGCAACGCGCTTTCTGCCAGCGTGATTTCGGCGGACACAAGTGCGTCCGGCCGGCGGGTATAAGCTTGGATTACTCCGCGGAGCAAAAGGATAGCATGCAATCCGCACTAATTTCCGCAGCCCATGAGTTGCGATTTGCGGACGACACCGGCCGCAAGAAACGTAAGAAGATTACGAGCGGCTAGGACTCCCGGCCGCTGGCGCGCGCAATGTTCTCCGCGGTGCGAAACATGGCCACGAGAAACTCAAGAGCCACTCGCACGTACACAATCCATAGAAAATAGGCGACGACGGCGAGCAGCAGGGTCAGGAGCCCCTGGGACGTGCCGGCCTGAAAGCCGTTGAAAACGTACCAAGTGGCCACAATCAAGCCCAACAACAAGTGAATGCCGTAGAGGAGCTTTGCGTACCTCTTGGTGATGAAATGCTCAAACGAAAAATCTAGCAAGCGTTCGAAAAAACCTTTGTCTTCGCTCATGTGCCTCGCCTCTAAAACGTGAGAAGTATCGGACATATTGGCCTCCAAAGTGTCCTTTTCCGGCCGATCAGTTTCCTTTGCCTAAGTTTCGCACCAAAATACGCCTTCCTGCCAATGTCCGCGCCGGCGTTGCTGAATCCGCAACGCCTTAGGTGGTTCCGGAAGCGGCGGCAGTTTGAGAGAGTATGAACTCAACTTGATCGCGCGCTAGCCTTTGGCTTTGCTTTTTATTTGCTTAGCGAGCTTTTCGATTTCTTCGGTCTTCTTGTACATGCGGATGGAGAGGACGTCGTTGGTGGGCGTCTTTTGCACTTCGTCGTGAAGTTCGCTGGTGAGCTGATAGAGGCGTTCGACGCCAGCGCGAAACTCCCGTTCATTTTCCTGCAGCGCTCTCTTCGCGGACTGATGGCCGACGTCGTCCGGGGCAGCGGTGGCGGGATTCTGTTTCTCGGCTGGCTCTGGCGGGTCAGGAAACCCTCGTCGGCGCTGAGCGAAGAGTAGCGATTCCCGCGCGCTAACGCAGCCCGCGACCGCAGCCAATGCCAGCACAAACCGGCGTCTGGTTTCGCGCATGGTGGCCTCCTGTGGAGCAGAGGATGAGACTGCAAATAGTATAGAAAATTTTCGGGGCGTAGCGCGTCGGACGCTCGGAGTTACCGGCGCGCGACCGTCTTTTTGCCGCCGGCCATGCGCGCGAGGGCCCGGGAGTATTTCGCGATGGTTTCGGGAACGGCGCGGTTGTGGACGAACTGGCCTTTCCTGCGGCATTCGATGAGGCCGACATCGGAGAGAATCTTGAGATGGTGCGAGACGGTGGCCGGGGTGACGCCGCGGAGGGCCACCAGCTCGCAGCAGACCATCTCCTTTTTGCCGGAAATGGCCTCAAAAATCATGAGGCGGGTGGCGTCCGCCAAAGCCTTGGAAATCTTCTCGATACGGGTGCGTTTCATCGTTGAGGGATCCAGTTTAGCGGAGTCCACAGGCGACGGGTAGAAATAACGCGGCAACGGCCTGCTCCTAAAGATTAGATGCAACGGAATACTTAGATATTCATCTAACTGTCGAAGTTAGAGCGGCCAATCAAGAAGTTTCGGAAACTGGAGAGAACCAATGAAGAGACTGAAAGGAAAAGTGGCGGTGGTAACCGGAGGAAACAGCGGCATCGGGCTGGCGGCGGCGAAGCGGCTGCAGGAAGAAGGTGCACTAGTAGCCATTTCGGGGCGCAACGCCAAGACACTCGAGGATGCCGTCAAGACTATTGGGAATGGCGTGCTGGCAGTGCAGTCCGACGTGGCTAATCCGGCCGATCTGGACAAGTTGTATGCAGCGGTTTCCAAGAAATTTGGCAAAATCGACGTGCTGTTCGTCAACGCGGGGATTTACAAATTTGCGCCGTTTGAGGCCACAACCGAAGGCTTGTATGACGAGCTGTTCGATATCAATACCAGAGGCGCGTATTTTACGATTCAGAAGGCTCTGCCTTTTCTAAACGATGGCGCGTCGATCATCTTGAACACTTCGGTGGCCGACGAAACAGGGGTGATCAACGGCACAGTTTATGCCGCTACGAAAGCCGCGTTGCGGTCATTCACGAGATCGATCGCGGCCGAGCTAGTGGGGCGCGGAATCCGCGTGAACGCGGTTAGCCCGGGACCGATCAACACGCCGGAAGGTTTTGCGCGCACCGGATTGCCGAAAGATGTGCTCGAAGGATTTGTGAAAGACATTGTGGGCAAGGTCCCGATGAAGCGCATCGGCCAACCGCACGAAATCGCGGGCGCCGTGGCCTTTCTCGCGTCATCGGACGCGTCGTACATTACCGGCGCGGAAATTCCGGTTGACGGTGGGTTCGGGCAAATCTAAGGCGCGGCTGGACAGAGAGGGCGCAATTGCCCTCCGACTCTGCGCCAGCCCTTCGGGCTCAGGGTAAACAAGATGCCAGCGTTACCGGCCCTGGTCGCGAGCGCTCGATGGATCTGGTGTTGCAGCGGAGTTGAGGTCCAGGAACCAAGAGTGCGCAGTGTCGCCGGGGGCGTAGCAATTGCCGTCGGCATTGTACGTGGCGGCGCAGCTCACGGTGAATTCTTTGCGGCGAGGCGACTGCGCGAACTGCCAGACTACGGCGTAGGGCACGCCGCTTGCGGATGGTGGCGGCGGGCTGTGTGGGACGACGCAGCCGGGCGAAGGCGGGCAGGCGTCGTTGTAGACGAAAAAGAAGAGGTCGCGCTTGCCGAGGTTGTTGCGAATGTCGTCGGAAGTGATGATGGTCACGCCGTTGTCTTCGTTGACGGGCATGCCGGAGCAATAGACTCCCGCGCGATAACCGGCGCGCGCGAGTGCATCGACCCAGGCGCGCAGGTAGACGTGATACTTGGCGGGCAAACGGCCGCCTTCTTCGATATCCAGGAAAATGATCGCGTGCAAAGGAAAGCCTTCCTTTTTCGCCGCTGCGGCGGACTTTGCAGCGTCCGCGGTTCCTCTGTGGCTGGCTTGCGACGAAGATTTCAGTTCGCCGCTTTGCGGGCCGCGATAGAGAAGGAGAAAGCCGAATTTCTGCGATTGCACAAGTTGACGCTTGCCGACCCAGGTGTTTCGCTTCGCTCCCGGTGGTGCGCTGAGCCAGTAGCCGGCGAAGGAAAATGTTTTGCGCAGGGTGGGGAGCGCGTCATCGCCGGGGTAGGTGTTGAGATCGAAGCCGAGATACGCCGGGTCGGGAGGCTGAGCGGTGCTTGGGTGCGAAGACGTGCGCGACGTTAGAAGGAGCGGGGATACCGTAGCCGCGGAAAAGACAAAGAATATGAAGCTGACGAACTTGGCGCGCCACATCGGTTGAATCTACACCATGCCGGTGTGCGCGAAGAAGGGAAGCGCACAGCTCAGGCTCTCTTCAGGTCACGCGTCCATGTAGTGGGCCTCCCCGTTACCAAAGGACCAGTTCTCCCAGGAAACCTCGACGAGATTGACGAGCAGGTCTTGCGGGCGGAGGCCCGGCGACTCCGCGAGTATTTCTACCATGCGCCTAAAGAGCTTTCGCTTCTGCTGGGGCTTGCGGCCGGTGCTCATGATGATTTCGACGAAAACGACGCGATCCGAGCGCTGGACACCGAGATAGCCTGGGTCGTAGATCAGGTTCTCGGGCGCACACTCGGTGATCACCTGGAAGCGATCATCGGGCGGAATGGCGAGCGATTCGATCAGGGCACGATGGACACCTTCGGAAAGAGCCTGGCGTTGATTTTCCCGCCGTACTGCAGCGTCCCGAATCCCTGCGCCTGCGTGCCCCCGCCGCCGGTCAGCAAGCCGCCCTGCGTATCTGCGGTGCCTTTGGTAATGACGTTGATGACGCCGTTCACCGCGTTGGCGCCCCATACAGTTCCGCCCGGCCCGCGCACCATTTCGATTCGCTCAATGTCCTCCAGCGGCACGTCTTGCGTGTCCCAGTAAACACCGCCAAAGAGTGGCGTATAAACAGCCCGGCCATCGATCAACACCAGCAATTTGTTGGCGAACTCCAAATTGAAACCGCGTGCCGATATGGCCCATGTATTTGCATTGATCTGAGCTACATCCAATCCGGGAACCATGCGCAGCAGGTCGGGAATGTTTGTGGCACCGGAACGTCGGATGTCTTCCTGCGTGATGACGAAAATAGCGGCGGCCACGCTGGAGAGCTTCTGTTCCTTCTTCGAGACCGAAGTCACTTCCATATTCATCAGGTCTTCGATGCTTTTTTCCGCCAGGTCTCTTGGTTTGTCCTGGGACCAAGCAGGAGTCGCCAGCAGCAGGGTGGTCGCCAAGGCAAGATGGCGACGCTTTAGAGCCTTACGGATTTTAGACTTGGGCGGTGCTGGCGCGGAGTGGTGCGCACTATCGATGGATTCCAAACGAACGATCATTCCTGGACCTCCGCCAAGTGTGGTTTCCGGCGAGTGGGCGAACGAAAAAGCAAGCTCCGCCGCGGTCATGAGAACAGCCACTTGCAGGCGTTTACGGCTTTTCGGGGAAGGGAACTACTCCGAGAAGATCACCGCGTCAGAACAAATACCAAGGCGGTGAATCGAGAGGGATCCGAGGCTTATTCTCGCAAGAACGCCCAGGCCAATTCTGCCGCCGTTCGCGGGGCAAGGGCATCGAGAAAAATCGATGGGTGCCTTAGAGTGAAACAAGGATGGGGACAAACTGGTGCCCGGGGTGGGAGTCGAACCCCTCGGTGTGTTTTATACTGCGTAACTTAACTTACTGATTCTACGAAACAGCAAAACGGAGAAAAACCACAAAAACGCCGAAGCGAGGTACATCGCGGGTACACGGAATCCCGTCACT
>CATPAM010000265.1 GCA_955651735.1 Candidatus Acidiferrales bacterium
ACCTCCATGGAGTCGAGCTTCAGCGGGCCGCCCTGGCCAGGTTTCGGAGGTCCTTCGGCGGGTTTCTCCGCTGGGCCGATGAACCACTGGTTCTGCTTAGCGTACAGCATCTTCTCGCCATTGAACGAGAGGTCAAAGCCGGTCACGCCGTCGAGAATCTCTTCCGTCTTGCGGGTCTTGAAGTCAAATTTGTGCACCTTCGTCGTCGGCCCGCCATCGTCGAAGTCGATTGGATCGACTTGCGGGCCCTCGCCTAGGTAGAGGACTCCCGCCTTGCCGGCAAAGAGGCCGTAGTAGTTCCGCGCGGGAGTGGGCAGGGCGAGAATGCGCTGGCTGATGTTTTCAAGATCAATCTCGACACTAACGGGTTTCTCTTCCTTGGCTTTCTCCTTATCTTTCTCCTTAGCTTTGTCAGAGTCGGGCTTCTTGTCTTTGTCGATCTTTTCAGCTTCTTTGCCTTTTTCTTCGTCGCTCTCCGGAGCCAGGGGTGATGGCTGGTCTTTCTTGAGCACCATGGCATAGACGCTGCGCGTGACCGGGCGTTGCAGACTGGTCATGTCCAGCCACCCCGTGTTCAATGCCGCGTCTGTGCTGGCGGTGAAGTAGAGATACTTGCCTTCTTTGTCGAAAGCGACATAGAGCGCGTCGCTCATGCCATCGGTCATTTGGTAGCTCTTCGCTTGATCGAGCGAATAGGCAAAGACGGCGTGCAGGTGGTTTTGCAATTGCTTTGTGTAGGCGATCCACCGGCCGTCCGGTGACCAGGCCAATTGGAGGCGATGCGCCGGGTCGGTGTACGTGTCCGTATCCACACGCACGGGCGTTTTCTTCTCGAGGTCCAGGAACCAGAAGTTCAGGCGCTTGTCGGTGTAAGCGATTTTCTTGGAGTCGGGCGACCACGTCGGCGAATAATAAAAAGTAGGTGGATTGCCGAGATCGATCTTGCGGACTTCGCCGAGGCCGCTCTGGTCGCGGATGTGCAGCGCGTATTCCCCGGACTCGTCGGAGAGATAGGCGATGGATTTTCCGTCGGGCGACCAGGCAGGATCGCGCTCGACCACGTCGGTCGTGTTCGTCAAGTTGCGGATGTCACCCTTTTCGGCGGGCACCGTCAGAATCTCGCCGCGTACACCGAAAACCGCGCGGGCGCCCGTGGGTGAAATGCCGGCGAAGCGGATTCGCTTTGGCTCAATCTTATGGAAGTGCGGCCGGACTTCGGCAAGGTCGCCCACGATTTGGATGTCCAGAGCGCGATCGCTCCCGGACTTGAGGTCCAGAAGGTAGAGCGATCCAAACTGCTCGTAGACGATGGCATCGGGCGCGGCGGAAGCGGATTTGATGTCCAAGCCATCGTTCTTAACGATTTGCTTCACCTGCTGCGACTTGATGTCGTAGGCGAAGAGCGTCACCGGGCCATTACGGTCCGAGAGGAAATAAACTGTGTCGCCGACCCACATGGGATTGAAGTCGTTCGAATTGTCTCGAGGAATGATGGCCTGGATGCTGGAGTCGGCAATACTCGCGATCCAGATTGGTTTGGTTTGTCCCCCACGATAGCGTTTCCAGGCGCGTTGCCATTGGATGTTAGGCACATAGGCGATGCGCGCTCCGTCTGGAGAGAACGACGCTTCCGAAGCTCTTGCTAAGGGCACCTGGGTTGCGAACCCGCCTTCGAGCGGAACGGTAAAAAGTTGAACCACGCCGTCGGCAAAGGCTGCCCGCGCCGAACTGAACAAGATTTGCTCTCCGTTCGGCGTCCAGCCCACAACATCGCGGTCAGCGGGGTGATAGGTCAGCTGGCGCGGCTCACCGCCAGCCGACGGCACCACGTACACCCCGCGCGTGCCGTCGTAGTCGCCAGTGAAGGCGACCTGCGAGCCGTCGGGCGAAAAGATGGGTTTGCCCTCGTGGCCTCCGCTCGTCAGACGGCGAACATTGCCGGCGTCGCGGCTCGCAATCCAGATGTTGCCCGCGTAGCTGAACGCGATTTGCGTCTTGCTCACCGAAGGATCGCGCAAGAGCAGCGGTTTCCGCGCTTGCGCGCGCACCTCACCGGACGCACCCGCGATTAACAGCGCCAGCAGGGCGCACGTCCGTAGGAGACCCCGCATTTTCCTCATGCGTTTCGCATTCGGCTGGTTGTCATGCATGACCGTTTTCTCCGTCAGCCGCATGGTCTCGGCGACTTTCATCGGCCTGTTATATCGCGTTCTTTCTGGGGTTCGAGAGCGGCGCGTATTCTACGACAAATCGCCCTCCAGCGGGCGGTTGAAGACCGGCTCTCTCTAGTGAGAACGATCTTGGCTTGTCCGTGCCCAGTCCACGCCTCATCTCCGTGGTGGAGCCCGCGATGGCAATCCGGTCAACTACAATGGCGACGACCTCCGGTTACGGATGGCCAGGATCGACTGTCCAGAGTTTTCCGTTCGGGACGACGACGCCCATGGCAGGGGATGGACCCGCTGCCGCGCTGAAGGTTTTAACTGAGCAGTCATTTCGGCTTGTGAAGGATGTCGGTCGATGCGAATGTGCAGCGGAG
>CATPAM010000266.1 GCA_955651735.1 Candidatus Acidiferrales bacterium
CGGAATTGCGATTTTCTGCCGGGTTCTGCACTTGTCCCCAGATAGGATTTCCTTTAGAATCGGGGGCATTTACCGGCCTCGGAAGCCGGCACTGCCAGTCCTAAGCCCTCGCAGGTAACCAAAGTGGCAGTGCGGATGTCCTGCGGCGGCTCTGAAATGTTTCTCAAAGAATTCTCAAAGCCCCGATGGTAGGGAAAACAAAGCGTTTCTTTGACTTTGGTCGCTTCCGGCTGGATTCAGCTGAAGGGGTCTTACTGGCTGACGGCCACCCAGTACCGTTAACTCCCAAGGCCTACGAAACATTGGTAGCACTCCTCGAAAGGAGCGGGCACATCCTGGATAAGGCCGAACTGCTCGATCGCATTTGGCCGGATACGTTTGTCGAGGAAGGCACCCTGGCCCAAAACATCTCCACGTTACGAAAAGTTCTCGGGAAGGCCGACGATGGCAGCGCCTACATCGAAACCATCCCGCGTCGCGGATATCGATTCGTCGGGACCATACGGGAGATAGATCTTAGGCTCGGGCCAGATGAGAAAGTTCCGCCGGCACCGTGGGGCACGGTCCCACAGGCAAGAATCACACCAAGCCGGATCGCCGCGCTGTCGCTAGTAGCAATTTTTCTCCTGGTCGGATTCCTCGTGAGGAGATTGATCTGGCCGGCCACCGGATCGGTGAACACCAAAGTGATGCTGGCAGTTTTGCCGTTTCAGAATTTGAGCGGCGATTCCCAGCAAGAATATTTCAGCAACGGCCTGACCGAGGAAATGATCACTCAACTAGGAGACCTGGAACCGAATCGTCTAGGCGTCATCGCTCGCACGTCGGCCATGCAATATAAGGACACCAAGAAAAGCGCTCGCGACATTGGCCGGGAACTTGGCGTCGACTACATCTTGGAAGGCAGTGTCCGGTTGGAGGGCGACCGCGTGCGCATTACCGCGCAACTCATCCAGGTAAAGGACCAGACTCATCTTTGGGCCAGCGACTTCGACCGCAACTTGCGCGAAATTCTAGTCTTGCAAAGTGATGTCGCCGGTGCGATTGCGCGGGAGATCAAACTACGGCTGAGTCCCGAAGAAAAAACACGCCTGGCCCGCAGGCCTGTTGTCGACACCGAAGCCTACGACTCGTACCTGAAAGGGCGCTATTTCTGGAACAAACGCAGCAGAGACGGATTTGTGAAGGCTATCGCCTATTTTCAGCAGGCGATTGCCCGTAACCCAAACTACGCGCAGGCCTACGCAGGCCTGGCGGATTCTTACATTCTGCTTGGACCCAACGACATCCTCCCCGCGAATCAGGTCTATCCCCAGGCAAAAGCGGCGGCACTAAGAGCCCTGGAAATCGATGATTCGATGGCCGAGCCGCATGCGTCCCTCGGATTCGTGAAGTTGCTTTACGATTGGAACCCCAGTGAAGCCGAGCTTGAGTTTCGCCGCGCCATTGAGGTCGACGCGAATTACCCGACCGGCCACCATTGGTATGCCTATGACTTAGCGGCCATGGGACGCACGGACGAAGCGCTTCGCGAAATCCGCCGCGCGCAGGAACTTGATCCGCTCTCGCTCATCATCAATACCGACGTGGCGCAGATTCTGTTTTTTGCGCGGCGTTATGATGAAGCAATCGCGCAATGTCAGAAGACTATCGATTTGGACTCCCATTTCGGTCAAGCCTATTGGTATCAAGGTCTGATTTACGAGCAGGAAGGAATGTTCGACCAGGCGGTTGATACTTTCTTGAAACAGGTGCCCACGGCCCCCCGCGAGCAGGACGCCATCCGAAGCGCGTACCGTCTCTCGGGCATGCCAGGCTTTTGGCGGAACCGATTGGAGTCGGTTGAGCGCCAGTCGAAAAAGCATTACGTTTCCCCTTACACCTTTGCGGTGATTTATTCCCGCATGGGGGACAAGGAAAAGGCACTCGAACAACTCCGCAAAGGCTATGACGAGCGCTACCCTTCGATGGTCTTCCTCGCGTATGAACCTGTCTTTGACTCCATTCGTTCCGATCCGCGCTATGCAGAATTGCTGCGCCGCATCTTTTCGCCCGGCCACGGTTTCGCGCCCTAAGACGCGAAATGCAGTCCTATGGGGAGCCGCTCCGCTCTGACCCTCGCCTCCTCACACTGCTTCACGCCGTCGGAATAGATTCCACGGGCCATTCGGATTAGACACCACAATTCGATTCCCTATAAATCAAAAGAGGTTAGTGGTCGTTACAGACGGTGACGTCGACCGGAGCAACATTCATACGAAACGAACGCCATACAGACTGCCGTTACCGGCCGAACTGTTGCAGCGGTCGGTTTACCCTAAAAGCGAGTCCACAGCCTTCTAAGAGTAATGGTGGGCGAGGGGCCAGGAGAGAAGTCTAGCGTAGTAGTTGGCAACTTCTTTGGCTTCGGCCGTGCTGATCAAATCTGTCAAAGTTGCGCTGGTCCGATCCAGTGATTCCCCCAAACACAATCGGCCACGCAGCTTGATGATCTTCACGACGGACTGTGTGCGAACCTCAATGTCCACTGGATGATCTTTCCATAGCTACAGAAGTCCGGCATTTCAACGAGTTATGCCACTTGCGTTTGACACGAGTCGCCTGCTACAGTGCGCCTCAACTTAGAAGAACGGTCGCGAATTTGCAAGTAGGGAAAGTTTCGTCACCCTTCTGTCCCCAAGCTGTCGTGGCCATTGGGACCCGCTATGGTAAGCCAAAGTCTCAATTTAACAATGGACCTTGTCGATCTTTCCGCTCGTCTGCTTGCGGCCCAAGAACTCATTCCGCGAGCCCGGATTATCGCGCGCACCATCGCCGAGCAGTTGCCCGGTACCGCTGTCAACGTTTATCTCCTCTTTTCACTGGATAATGACGAGGTCTGGGTGCCCAAGGCCACCATTGGCGACGTTTCTGTGCAGGTGGAAAACGTGCCCGCCGAATCGGGAACCCTGGGCGAGTTGTTGGCTCAGAAGAAAGTTCTGCTCCGATCCGGCAAAAATTTGTTGCGAGAAAAATACGCTCATCTAGACATCCGTCGCACGCTTCTCTCGCTGGCATACTTGCCTCTGTGCAAAGGGGAAATGCTGGCCGGTGCGATTGAAATACTGAGCTTCGAAAAAGAGCTTACCGGGGAACAGCTCAGTGCCCTGGGCCCCGTTGCGGATGTCTCCGCGGCTGCGCTGATGGCGGCCCAGAGCTACGAGAATGAACGCCATGACGCGCTTGTTTCCATTAGCCGTCTCACGCAACTCTATGACCTTGAAAAAGTTTTTGCTTCCACCCTGGAAATGGACGAGCTCCTGCCGATCATCGGCTCCAAGTTCCGCGACGTCATGGAATGCGAAGGTGTGAATCTGTGGCTCCTGCAATCGGATGAAACTCTGGAGTTGATGCACCAGGCCGGCCTTGATCCGACGACGCACCCGGGTAGTAAGCAGAAACCGGGTGGGGGCGTGGCGGGCGATGTTTCCGATAACGGAGAGCCGGTGCTGATCGACCGCGAAGAGGACGAACGCCTAATTAAGCGAAATGCCGCGGTCACAGAGGGCCGCATTGTCTCACTTCTGGTCGTACCCATAATGGACAAGGAATCTCTGGTCGGCGTTGTCGAAGCAGTGAACAAGCTCGACAGCACTCCCTTCGACGAAGACGATCTCTTTGCCCTGACCAACCTGACAGAAACCGCCTCTAGCGCCCTGCACAACGCCAGTTTGTTGATGGCCGAGCGCAAAGTGGAGATCCTGGAGACGCTGGTTACCGTCAGCCACGAGATTACCTCCACGCTGAATCTGGAGCGCATGCTCCAAACCATCGTGAATGCTCCGCAGGCCGTCATTCCCTATGAACGGGCTGCCATCGCCCTCGAGCAACGCGGCAGGTTCAAATTAAGCGCGGTGACCGGCGTCCAGCAAGTCAACGCGGATGCACCTGAAATTGCGCCACTCAATGAAATTCTGCAGTGGGCCGCGTTCGCGGAAGAGATTGTGCACGTGCGGCAACACGGCGATGAGATCGATGCCCCGCGTGAGGAGACGCGGGCCAAGTTCAGTCAATATTTCCAGAAGACCGGGATGCGCGGCTTCTATGCCATGCCTCTCAGCGACGACACCGGACGTGTGGGCGTTTTGGCGATGGAAAGCAGCGACCCGGATTTCTTAGCTCCCGCGCACATAGAAATTCTGCAAGTGCTGGCGGCGCAAGCCACGGTGGCTCTGCGCAATGCCCAGATGTATAAAGAAGTCCCCTTCATTTCCGTGCTTGAGCCTCTGCTGCAGAGAAAGCGCAGGTTCATGGCCATGGAGAAGAAGAGGCGCACGGCGTTTGTGCTCCTCGCGGCCGCCACGATCGTTTTTCTGGCTATCTTCCCGTTGCCCCTGCGCGTCGATGGTGACGCAGTGGTCGCGCCGGGCCGCCGCGCTCAAGTGCAGCCAGAGTTTGAGGGCGTCGTGGCCAAGGTTTATGTCCATGAGGGCCAGTCCGTAACCCGCGGGCAGGTACTGGCGGAAATGGACGCTTGGGACTACCGCTCGGCCCTTGCAGCGGCCGAAGCTAAGTACCAGTCCGCAGTCTTGCAGATGAATCATTTGCTTGCTTCCAACGACGGTAGCGAGGCAGGGATCCAGCGGGTACAGGCTGACTACTGGAAGGCTGAAGTCGAACGAGCACAGCAATTGCTGAGCAAGGCGCAGCTTCGTACACCGATTGATGGCGTCGTTTCAACGCCTCACGTGGAGAACTTCGCCGGACGCCGACTACAGTACGGAGATAGTTTTGCCGAAGTTGTGGACGCGTCCAGCACGGTTGTGGACGTCGCCATCGATGACGCTGATGCCGCTCTTCTGCGCTCCGGTTTGAAAGCAGTCGTCAAATTAAACAGTTATGCCATGCGCACCTTCCACGGAGATGTGATCGTGGTCAGCCCCAAGGGCCAGCTACAGGGGGAATCGCGAGTGTTCTTCGCGCGGGTTCTCGTGTCTAATCAGGACGGCACGATTCGAACCGGCATGGAAGGCCGCGGAAAAGTTTTGGTCGGCTGGCGACCCGCGGGTTACGTGTTGTTTCGGCGGCCGGTGGTTTGGCTTTATTCTCTGCTGTGGACATGGTTCGGATGGTAAGGATTCGGCGAGTGGAATCCATGAAGAAACTTTTGTTCTTTGTGTTTCTGGGAGCGGCCATTCTGGCAGGCGGCTGCGGCGAAAAGAAATCTGAAACTGCCACCGCCGCTCCTCCGGCTTCTCCGGCCCAGCCGATCAGTGCGTCAACTCATAGTAAGACCGAAGAGTTCGTAACGGTTTCCGGCCCACTCATTGTAGAACACCAGGTCGACGTCACCGCCCAGCGCGACGGCATCGTTGCC
>CATPAM010000267.1 GCA_955651735.1 Candidatus Acidiferrales bacterium
ACCGCTCCGCCGCAAGTTGCGCCGGAATAATATCGATCAAAAACTGCCACTCGCTCGCAATTTCCGGAAGCTCAAACACGAGATCGCCTGCATCCTTCGGCAAGCGTTGCCCAATCAGCATCACCCGCGCGCGCAACTTCCGCAGGTCGCGCGCCACCGCCAAGTCCTGCTCGCGCATCTTCGCGCCATCGATCCACAACCCGAAGCGCACATCTTTCCCGACGATTTCCTGCGGCCCATGCCGAAAGCTGCCGGTGCCCATGGCCGTAGCGGGGGACTTCACGCCTTCTTCCCACATCAGCCGCGCCTCATAGGCGCTCCCCAGGCTCGACCCCCGCGCCAGAAAATACGTCGTGCTGCGCGGCGCCAGCCACGCCGAATTCTCGATTTGCGCCTGCCATCCGGGAATCGCGCGACCCGCCGCCGCGGAAGCGTGCGAAAGCGACTCAGCTAGCCGCGCATCAAATGAGCCGACCACCGAAGCCGCCAGAATTCCCGCAGCCAGCGCCAATGTCGTATAGGTATTCACCGAAATGGCGTGATCCAGCGCCACTGGAACCAGCATCGCAATCTGCGCCTCGCGCGCTAGCGCCCCCTCCGCCGCATTCGTAATCCCAATGACCGTCGCCCCGCTCGCTCGCGCCTTGGCCAGCAACTGCACAATCTCCACGCTGCGCCCGCTTCGCGAAATCACGATCATCACCGACTCCGTCGGAATCGCCGCAAACTGCACCAGCTCCGCTGCATCCACCAAGTACACCGGCCGCGCCCCAAGCTGAAACAGCACCGAAACATTCAGCCCCGCGTGCCAACTGCTCCCAATCCCACTCAAGTACACATGCCGGGCCGAACGCACCTCCGCCACGGCCGCACCAAGCGCACCTCGGCCGGCTCCCGATAAATGCTCGAGCGCCCGTTGCAATTCGTTTGGTTGTCGCAGAATGTCCCGCAAGAAATGAGTCATAGCTGTTGGTATTCGCGTGACGCGAACGAGTGCAGCATCGTGCGCCGCCCAACCAGAAAAATCAAGTAATCGGATCGAGACGAATTTCGGCTAGGCCTTAAATAGTCTTGCAGGTTCTTCAAGTTCTGGGCGGCTTAGGAATGCGTGCCCTGCCCAAGCTCATCTCGCCACGATTGTGCCGGCGATAAATAACGGAGCGGCGATGACGATGAGGCTCTTGTGCAACCAGCCGTGAAAGTTGAACAAGGTCTGCATCGACACCCTTTTCTAGTTCCTTCTGCCGTTGTGCCCATCGCCGTAACCAGTCTCGCACGCGATCACCTCTACGCAATTACGGATGGGTCATGTCTTCTGGGTGGACGAGCGCGTCGAATTCTTCGCCGGTGAGAAAGCCGAGCTTGACCGCTGCGTCCCGCAAGCTAATGTGCTCACGATGCGCCGTATGCGCCACTTGGGCGGCATTGTCATAGCCAATCTTTGGCGATAGCGCCGTTACCAGCATCAGCGAATTCTTTACGTACTTGTCCACCTGCTCGCGGTTCACTTCAATTCCCTGCACGCAGTGCTCCACAAAACTGTTGCAGACGTCCGCCAGCAGCTCCACCGAGTGCAAATAATTGAAAATGATCACCGGCTTAAAAACGTTCAGCTCGAAATTTCCCTGCGACCCCGCAAACCCAATCGCCGCGTCATTCCCCATCACTTGCACCGCCACCATCGTCACGGCTTCGCACTGTGTCGGATTTACTTTGCCCGGCATGATCGAAGACCCCGGCTCGTTTTCCGGCAAAATCAGCTCGCCCAGCCCACAGCGCGGCCCCGACGCCAGCCAGCGAATGTCGTTCGCAATCTTCATCAGCGAAGCCGCCAGCGTCTTCAGCGCCCCGCTCGCAAACACGATTTCATCGTGCGCCGCCAGCGCATTGAACTTGTTCGGATGCGACCGGAACGGCAACCCCGTCAACTCCGCAATCTTCCGCGCCGCGCGTTCCGCGAATTCCGGATGCGCATTCAGCCCCGTCCCCACCGCCGTCCCGCCAATCGCCAAATCATAGAGCCCATCCAGCGCCACCGCGATGCGCGCCCCGTCGCGGTCCAGCATGTTCACCCAGCCGGAAAACTCCTGCCCAAACGTCAGCGGCGTAGCATCCTGTAAATGCGTGCGCCCAATCTTCACGATATCGGCAAATTCCAGGGATTTGGCCAGCAGCACGTCGCGCAATTTCTTCACCGCAGGCAACAGCCGTTGCGCCGTCTCCGTAGCCGCCGCAATGGACATCGCCGTCGGAAACGTGTCGTTCGACGACTGCGACATGTTCACGTCATCATTGGGATGAATCGGCTTCTTGCTGCCCAGCACCCCGCCGGCCATCTCGATCGCTCGGTTCGAGATCACCTCGTTGACGTTCATGTTCGTCTGCGTTCCGCTGCCCGTCTGCCAAATCCGCAGCGGAAAATGTTCGTGCAGCTTGCCCGCAATCACTTCGTCCGCGGCCTGCGCAATCAGCCGCGCTTTCTCCGCCGGCAGCTTCCCCAAGTCCTGGTTCACCAGGGCCGCCGCCTTCTTCAAAATCCCAAACGCCCGGATCAGCTCTGCCGGCATGGTGTCTTTACCAATCGCAAAGTGCACCAGCGACCGCGCCGTCTGCGCCCCGTAATACCGGTCCGCCGGCACCTTCATCTTCCCCATGCTGTCGCTTTCTGTGCGCGTGGCGGCGGTTTGCGCGGGTCTTGTGGCTTCCGACATGAAGGACTCCCCGACATTACGAGTTTAGCAGGTTCAGGAATGAGGGAGCTAAGGGAGAGGACAAAACTTAACACCGAGGCCACAGAGTTCGGAGCTCAGAGGGCACGGAGACACTAAGGAAAGCGTTAGCCGCGATGCTGTGCCCACCACGCGCGCCACGCATCAGGCTGTGCCGATATGGAGGCGCCGGTGATGTCTCGCAAAGCCTGGAAGACCCAACCGCGCGTCGCGTCGTCCAGGGTCATATCGTCCGTCATTTTAAGCAGGTGCGGCACCGCGCGCATGCGCTGCTCCCGCGTCAGCATCCCGGACTGTGCCAATCCGCAGCCACCGCGCTCGCGCACCAGAGGCGAAGGATCGCTGCGGAATGCCTCCAGCAAAGGAGCCACAGTCTCATCCGTTCCCAGTATGGACAGCCCCTCGACAGCCCAATACCGCGTTTGCTCATCCGGGTCATGCCGGTGGTCCATCAGCGTGACGAAAGCGCGGCGCGTCTCCACGCCGCGATTGCCCAGCACGCCCAGCATCCACAGCGCCCAAGGCCGCGCCGAAGGCTCGCGTCGAATGCGCTCGATCAGGTTGTCCGCACTCTCCGCACGTTTCGGCAGGTTGTATCCAGCCAGCTCGATTTCAAGCGCCGCGGCCCGCACACGCAAGTCATTGGAATTCAACGCGGTCGTCAGGAGGCTGGAGAGCTGCCCCTGTAACTCCAACTGGCCAAACCAGTTATCGACGGATTTGCCGATCAGCTCCAGTGCCCCGTCGTAGTGATTGACCACCCGCTCCAGCAGCCGCTCCGCCTGCTGCTGCGCCGGCAGATTGGCAATCTCTTCGATTTCGTGGTCGGAAAGCTTCGCCGGAGAAGCCGATTGCGGCTCGCTCTGTAGCTGAATGCGTAACGTGAATTCGTCCCAAGCAGCCCGAATAGGCGCCGGGATCGCCGCCGCAAAGAAGATCAGTGCCATGGCCAGACTGAGGACGATCATCAAGCTCTTGGCGCCGCGCGGTTCAGGCGTGCTAGCGGGCGGACGGTCTGTGGGCTGGCTGTTCATCAGGTATCTGCTCCATTTAGAGCGTAAGTACCTGATTAGCGACCAACAATAGTACGCAAGGACAGGCGTGCTTGCGGTGTAACAGGCTAAGGTATAATTGGAACAGGGGCACTTCTCACACGTAAATGGCTGGGGATACCAAGTTGGCGCAGCCTTCCGCTGCCGTACGCGCCCGCAGGCGCCTGCGGTTCTTGCGCACGCGTCTGCGCGAATTGCGCATGATTGGCAAAGCGCTGGTTTCCACCAAGCATCCCATCCTGGTACACATTATTCCCAACCGGCGCTGCAACCTGGCGTGCACTTACTGCAACGAATTCGACGATTTTTCCAAGCCCGTCGCGCTGGAAGAGATGAAAAACCGGCTGGACGTCCTGGCCGGCATGGGCACTTCGATTATTACGATTAGCGGCGGCGAGCCGCTGATGCACCCAGAGATCGACGAGATTATCCGGCACATCCGGCGCCACGGCATGATTGCCGGGATGATTACCAATGGTTTTTTGCTGGATAGAAAAACCATCGAAAAATTGAACGCGGCCGGACTGGAACATTTGCAAATCAGCATCGACAATGCTGTCCCAGATGAAGTGTCGCTGAAGAGCTTAAAAACGCTGGATACGCGGCTGGGGTGGCTGGCGCAATGCGCCGTTTTTCAGGTGAATATCAATTCCGTGCTGGGCAGCGGTATAAAAAATCCGGAAGATGCGTTGAAAATCGCGC
>CATPAM010000268.1 GCA_955651735.1 Candidatus Acidiferrales bacterium
ATCTGCATCCTGCTCGACGTGGTGCGGTTTGCGGCTAAATCGGCCGGCGATATTGTGAACAGCACGAGCTTGCCGTCATGCGTAACGGCCACCTCGCCAACGGTCTTGATTGCGAAGAAGTCGGGAGCCGTTTGCGCGCAGGCCGCGACTGCCACGAGAAGTAAGTTAAAGCGGAATGTTCCCATGTTTTTTCCTCGGCATTGTATCCACTTTAGTCGCAAGCATACGGAGGGCACGGATCACTTTGGGCCGGGTCTCGTGCGGCTCAATGACATCGTCGATGAAACCGCGCTCGGCGGCTACGAAGGGGTTGGCGAAGCGGTCGCGGAATTCGGCGATTTTTTCGCGGCGCAGGGCTTCGCGTTCGGATTCCGGAACTTTTTCCAGTTCACGCTTGTAGACGATGTTGACGGCGCCTTCGGGACCCATGACGGCAATTTCCGCGGTGGGCCAGGCGAAATTGGCGTCGGTACGAATGTGCTTGGAGGCCATGACGCAATAGGCGCCGCCATAAGCTTTGCGGGTGATGATGGTGATTTTGGGGACAGTGGCTTCGGCATAGGCGAAAAGCAGCTTGGCGCCGTGCTTGATGATGCCACCGAATTCCTGCTGCGTGCCGGGCAGGAAGCCGGGAACGTCTTCGAAGGTGATGAGCGGGATGTTGAAGGCATCGCAGAAGCGCACGAAACGCGCGCCTTTGACAGAAGCGTTGATATCAAGAACGCCGGCAAGAAACGCGGGCTGATTGGCAACGACGCCAACAGGGCGGCCATCGAGGCGCGCGAAACCTACAACTAGATTTCTTGCGAAATGTTCATGGACTTCGAAGAAATAGGAGTCGTCGACGATGGGGTGAATGGCGTCCTTGATGTCGTAGGGTTTTTGCGGATCGTCGGGGACGAGGGTGTTGAGCGCTTCTTCGCGGCGATCGGCGGGATCGGTGGTGGCGCGGCGCGGCGGGTCGTCGATATTGTTGGAAGGAAGAAAGCTGAACAGCTCGCGAATCATGGCCAGGCAGTCGGCGTCATCGGGAGCGATGAAGTGCGCGACGCCGCTGGTGGCGTTGTGAGTCATGGCGCCGCCGAGCTCTTGCTTGGTGACTTCCTCGTGGGTGACGGTCTTGATGACGTCGGGGCCGGTGACAAACATATAGGAAGTGTCGCGGGTCATGAAGATAAAGTCGGTGATCGCCGGGGAATAGACGGCGCCACCGGCGCAAGGACCCATGACCGCGCTGATTTGCGGGATGACACCGCTGGCCAGCGTGTTGCGCAGAAAAATATCGGCGTAGCCGGCAAGCGAGGCGACACCTTCCTGGATGCGCGCGCCGCCGGAATCGTTTAGGCCTATGACCGGTGCACCAGCGCGCATGGCCTGATCCATAATCTTGCAAATTTTAAGCGCGTTGGTTTCGGAGAGCGAACCTCCGAAAACGGTAAAGTCTTGTGCGAAAACGTAAACGAGGCGCCCGTCGATGCGGCCGAAACCGGTCACGAAACCGTCGCCGGCGGGGCGCTGCTCGTCCATGCCGAAGTCTGTGCAGCGGTGGCGCATGAATTTGTCGAGCTCTTCGAAAGAATTTTCGTCGAGGAGTAAATGAATGCGCTCGCGCGCGGTGAGCTTGCCGGATTTGTGTTCGCGTTCGCGTCGCTCCGGACCGCCGCCGGCTTCCGCTTCCGCATCGAGCTTGCGAAGCTCTTCCATGCGGTCGTTGTGATTGGCGAGCGATTGTGAAACGCGCTTAGGTTCAGGCAACGGGACCTCCGGGAGGCGCTGGTTCCTTGACGCCGAAGATGCGTACGGCGAGATGCGTGGCCAGCCAGACAGTGCCTAGCAGCAAAACGACTCCGAGGAGCAATTCTGCGGCGATGGCGATGGCGCGTTGCAGCGGCGCTTCGATGGAGGTGACGTAAACGGTGGCGCGGAGGAGCGTGAACATGGCGGCGAGAGTCATCGCTACGATCAGGAGGGTGGTCAGGACGGAGGCGAAGATTCGTTTCATGGGTGCGGGCCGCGGTAGAAGGATAGCGCAATGGAGAGGAAATCAGAATGTGCTGAACGATCGAGCGAGCGGATCGTGTGTTGAGTTGTGCTTACGTTGAGGTCCTTCGGGCAGCCTCGTCGGACGCTTTCAGCATGACGGCGCTCGCAACTGGACGAATATGCAGGCGGCAAGCGGAGTTGTTGGAGTTGACGCCTCAAAAGCGGCGGCCTTCGAGGCGCAGGGTAAACAAGACCGCCGCACTCCACCTCAGCGTAAACCGGACCAGTCGTCGGCGACCAGGATGGAATCGGTGGGATTGGAGGGGTCGTACTTAATGCTGGCGGGTTGGCCGGCGACGAGCCTGTCGAAGCGCACCTGGCTTTCAAGGCCGGTGATGTCTTGCGCGGTGTGGTAAGTAACACCGGAGATGGCATAGCTATAGGAAACGAGCTGGCGCGGGCTCAAGTTGGCGAGCGGCCGGGCACGGGAGAACAGACCTTTGCTTGCACCAGGCTCGGGAGGATGCGCGACAAGTTCGACGACCTGGCCTTCCGCGATGCGGCCGATTTGATTCAGGTGCAGGCGGCGCTTGCGCTCGATTTCCTCGGGATTTTCCGCAGGACGAAAAAAAGCGTAGGCGATCATGGCGATAGCGGCAACCGCGGCGCCACCCATGGCGAGAAGGAGTTTCCAATCCGACGACACTGTATTCAATGAGACGGCTCCGTGGCTTTGCGTGATGGGGTGCTGCGATACTGAGCAACGGCACAATCAAAATGGAAAACGCCTAGAAGTCCCTTCAGGGGCGAAAGCTTTGTGTGCTTTTACGCCGGGGCTGAAGCCCCAACCCTCAAAAGGACCAAGACAATCTTACCGGTTTTCTGGTTGTGTGTGGCAGCGGCAGCCCCAGGGAGGCAATTCTACCGAAGCGAGATGGCAAGAGACTACTGCGCCGGGGCCGCTTGCACCGGATTACGCAACACGCCGATTCCAGCAACGCTGACCTCGACAACATCGCCAGCAACGAGCGGGCCCACACCGGCGGGCGTACCGGTGGCGATCACGTCGCCGGGATACAGCGTCATCATGCGCGAGATCCAGCGAACGAGAAACGCACAGGGATAAATCATGAGCGAAGTGTTGCCGGACTGACGTAGCGCGGCGTTGACGCGAGTTTCCACGAAGGCATTGGCTGGATCAAGGTCGGTCTCGATGTGCGGCCCGACTGGGCAAAAGGTGTCGAAGCCTTTTCCGCGCGTGAATTGCACATCACTCTTTTGGATGTCGCGGGCAGTGACATCGTTGAGGCAGGTGTAGCCGAGAACGTAGGACAAGGCGTTGTCGGAATCGCGGAGATGCGCGCAGCGCCGGCCGATGACGATGGCGAGCTCGCCTTCATGCTCGACACGCTGAGAGTACGGCGTGAGGACGACGGGTTGTTCAGGACCGACGATGGAGGAAGGAGGCTTCAGAAACATCACAGGCTCTTTGGGAACTTCGTTGCCGAGCTCGGCGGCGTGCGCGGCATAGTTGCGGCCGATGCAAACGATTTTGCTGGGATCAACCGGCGCCACAAGGCGCACTGCGGCGAGAGGCCACGCGCGGGAAGACTGAGACCACTCCGTCCAAGGTACGCCGGAGATTTCCCGCACCTGGTCGGCATCGAGGATGGCGTAAAGTGGAGCAGCAGACGAGACAGCGCGGTCCGGAACAAAGCGGCAGAATTTCATGCAGGGTCAGCTCACGTGGTGGTTTGGTTTGAACGCTAGTGCGAAATGTTTGATTCGCGAGCTCTCCAGATGCAAGTACCGATCCAGGAAAGCGTGGCCATTATCATATAGAGGACGGCACCCAGCGTGAAAATGTGCACGGCGCTGTAGCGTTCAGCAAGTCCCCAGAAAACGACACAGAGTAGACGGTAGCTGAGAGCCAGCACGCTCCAGGTAATGAGGCCGGAGGCCAGAAGGGGGCCGGGAAGGCGCCAGAAGCGAAGAACGGGAACCGCCGCGAAAAGACCAAGGGCCACGGCAGCCACGATGTTGCGCTCCAGCGCAAAGCGCTCCAGGGCCGGAGCGCGGTTGGCCACGAAAACCCAGGCCACAAGAACCATGGCCAGTCCGAGGCCGGCATACACTCCGGTGCGAATCGCCGCGTTCTTGAAAACGTGGAGCTTGCTATACCCAGGGAGATGAGCACGGACAACTATCAAAGCAAAGCTCCCAAAAGCTCGCCCCGTTCATAACCCGGATCTACGAAGAAGGTTGCGCGACTTCGGCGGCGACGCGAGCGCAGGGCGCGCTTTCGTTGCCGGAGCGGTCGACAGCGGTCACGGAGTACCAATAGCGGTGACCGGGCTGTACAGACGTATCACGATACGCCGGAGAGAGCAACAGATCGGGGGTAACAAGTTGACCTGGCCTGTCTTGCTGCTCGCTTCTATAGACGTGGTACCCGGCCAAGTCGCTTTCAGTGTTGATGGACCAGGAGAGATCGACCTCGGGTGGGGCATTCGGTTCAGGGCTGAGGACGGCGGCCACCAGGCCTTGCGGAACGACGGGCGGGAAGATGTCGCGAGGAGTAACAATCGCGGGGACAGAGTCGCTGGACTCAACGGTGCTGCCGTCTCCCGGAATAACTGTGCGCACGGTGTAGAGATAGGTTTTGCCGAAGTCGAATGCGGTGTCGCGATAGCTGTTGGTTGGGGAAGAGGCGAGAAGGGCGAGCGGTGATTTCCATTTAGCTTGGGAGAGATCGTTTGCTGCTGCGGCAGCGGAGGCGGTGTCGATTTCGCCGCGGTACACGCGATATTCCGTCACGGCAACGAGGGGATCGCCGGCCGAGGTGCGCGTGGGCGCGGACCATGAAAGCTCGACGGCGGGCTCTGCGACTTCAGCATGAACGGACGTGATGCGTTCGGGTACGGGACGAATGCGCACGGTTATGGTGTTGGAGTCGGCAGAGGCGCGCTTGCGGGAAGCGCGGGTGCGGACGCGATAGGCGAGCGCTGCGCCGGGATAGGCGCGAACCTCGTCAGGAGAAATGCGATTGATGATTTGGATTTCATCTGCGGCGCGATAGTCGCCGACGAGCACGCCGGGAATTGTTTCGATGGTGCGAAATGACTTTGCGTCGGGCGAGCCGTCGGGCTTGAGCGCACCGCGCAGGATCTCGATGGAAGGAGTTTCGGTCAGGCGCTCGCCTGCGACGGTTTTGGGCGGCATGGTGAAGCTGAGCTGCACGGCGTCCCCGGCTTGCTGCGCGGTGAGGTCAGTGACCGCGACGGGGACGGGGGGAGAAGGCGGAGTGGGTTCGCCGGGCGCGCCGCAGCCGCTGGCGAGCAGCAGGATGAAAAGCGAAAAGCGAATCTCGAAATACAAAATTGGCTGTCGCCGCCGAATCCTGAGGGCCTCGGGGTTCCGCGAATTTCGAGTTTTCATTTTCGAGTTTCGGATTTTACAGGATGTAGCGACTCAGGTCCTGATTCTTGACGATATCGGCGAGCTGCTTATTTACGTAGGCGGAATCCACTTTGACGTTCTTCTTCTTGAGGTCCGGAGCTTCAAAGGACAATTCGTCCAGAACTTTTTCAAGGATAGTGTGGAGCCGGCGGGCACCGATGTTTTCCGTCTGCTCGTTGACGACGGTTGCGAATTTGGCGATGGTGTCGACGGCGTCGTCGGTGATGTTCAGCTTCACGCCTTCCGTTTCGAGCAGCGCGACGTACTGTTTGATGAGCGCGTTCTTGGGCTCGGTGAGAATGCGGACGAAGTCCTCTTCCTTCAGCGACTGCAGCTCGACGCGAATGGGCAAGCGGCCTTGCAGCTCGGGGATGAGGTCCGAGGGTTTGCTCACATGGAAAGCGCCGGCAGCGATGAAGAGGATGTGGTCGGTGCGAATCATGCCGTAGCGGGTGTTAACCGTGGTGCCTTCGATGATGGGCAGAATGTCGCGTTGCACACCTTCGCGGGAGACATCCGGCCCGTGGCCGGATTCGCGCCCGGCGACTTTGTCGATCTCGTCGATAAAAATGATGCCCATTTGCTCGGCGCGCTCGACGGCGGTGCGCGTGACCTGGTCCATATCGAGCAGCTTGCTCTCTTCTTCCTGAATGAGGTACTCGAAGGCGTCGGCGACGCTCATCTTGCGCTTCTTTTTCTGCTGCCCAAACATGCCGGAAAGCATGTCCTTGATGTTGACGTCCATCTCCTCGACGCCTTGATTGGAGATGATTTCAAAGGAGGGCATGGAACGTTCGCGCACTTCGATATCGACCATGCGCTGATCCAGCTTGCCTTCGCGGAGCTGCGCGCGCAGTTTTTCGCGGGTGCGCTGCGTTTGCTCGCGCTGCTGCGCAAGCTCGGTTTCACTAGTGCCCTGCGCGGGCGGTGGAGTCGGCGGCAGGAGGAGGTCCAGGACGCGCTCTTCCGCGGTTTGCTCGGCGCGATCCGCGACTTCATCGAGCTTTTCCTCGCGCACCATGTCGATCGAGGTTTCCACCAGGTCGCGCACCATGGACTCGACATCGCGGCCGACGTAGCCGACCTCGGTGTATTTGGAGGCTTCGACTTTCACAAAGGGGCAGCCCGCCAGGCGGGCCAGGCGGCGCGCAATTTCCGTCTTGCCGACGCCGGTTGGACCGATCATCAGGATATTTTTGGGCAGAACGTCTTCGGCGATTTCGGGCGGAAGTTTCTGGCGGCGCACGCGGTTGCGCAAGGCTACGGCGACGGCGCGCTTCGCGGCGTTCTGCCCGACGATGTATTTATCCAGCTCCGCGACGATTTCGCGCGGAGTCATGTCATCGAGCGCGGGAAGAAGCTCCTCGGCTTCCTCCGGCGCGGCACCGTTGCCTCCAGGCGCCAAAATAATTTCCTTTTCAGACTTACTTGACATGAATCCTTCTGTTCCCGTCTTCGAGACGGGTCAACCAGTCCATCTTACCTAAGATGCGAACGTAACGCCTTCAGTACCCATGATTTTGGATGACCGGTGCCTAGTTTCCCCTCCGGCGATGTTATCTCGCCCCGGAAACATGGCAGTTGCCCTGCGCCGCAGCCCGCCGCGCTCCGAACGCGCTACAGCTCCTCCACCGTGAAGTTCGCGTTGGTGTAAATGCAAATCTCACTGGCGATGCGCATGGCCTCGAGGCCCAGCTCCTTGGGGCTAAGCTTGGAATGCTTGAGCAGGGCGCGAGCAGCCGCGAGTGCATAGCTCCCACCGGAGCCGATGGCACAGAGCCCGTCATCAGGCTCGATCACGTCGCCATTTCCGGAGAGAAGAAAGGTGGACTTGGTGTCGGCGACGATGAGGAGCGCTTCCAAATGGCGTAGTGCGCGGTCCTTGCGCCATTCCTTGGCCAGCTCGACGGAGGCTTTTTGCAAATTGCCGGAATGTTCCTGGAGCTTACCCTCAAAGCGCTCGAACAGCGAGATGGCGTCGGCGGTCGAGCCTGCAAAGCCCGCGATGACTTTGTCGTTGAACAGGCGGCGGGTCTTGCGCGCCGTGTGCTTCATCACATGATCGCCCATGGTCACCTGGCCATCGGCGATGAGCACGACTTTATTGTCCTTGCGCACGCACAGCACGGTAGTGCCATGCATCAGTGCGCTTCCCTGGCGACTCGGCATTCGGCCATTATACCGCAGACCGCCGAATGACTTCCTCCGCGACAACATTTCGACTGGAAGAAACCGGTAAGTTTGTGCGGCCTTCCCCGGTAGCGTACACTTAATAGCTCGACGCCCCATCTAACCCAGAGTGAGGATTCCTTGAAAACAATTGCTCGTAGTCGCAGTTATTTCTTTGCCGCCTTTGTGTCGTTGGCAATTGCCGGAGCGCTGAAGAGTCCGGCAGCGGCGGCCATGCCCCCCGATGCGCCGCAAGGAAAGCGCTCTCCGTTACTGGCCGTGATGCAAACGGAGCTGGATCGCTCGTTCAAAACCCTGAGCGGCCAGGATCCGGCGGCGTACTTCATCGGTTACACCATTACGGATACGCAGCGCGCGGATGTTTCCGGCTCGAACGGTGCGCTGCTTTCGAGCAGTGAGAATCGCAACCGCTGGCTGGAAGTTTCCGTGCGAACGGGCAACTACGACCTGGATAACACGCACAAGATTGGCGAGCGGCAAGCACAGAATGGCGGTCCGGGAACGAGCGTGCCGATCGACGACGATCCGGAGGTCATGCGTCGCGAGATTTGGCTGGAAACGGACAAGCAGTACAGGTCCGCCGCGGAGTGGCTGATCAAGATCAAGACCGGGCGCGAAGTGAAAGTCGAAACCGCGGAGGGACGGGCGCCGGATTTCTCGCACGAGCAGCCGCAAACCTATATTGGCCCGGAAACTTCCTTTTTGCTCGAGCGCAAACCCTGGGAAGAAAAGGTACGCGCCTACACGAAAGCGTTTCGCGATTCGCCGGTGGTGATCAATTCCATCGTGACGTTTTCGGCGCAGGCGCAGAACGCCTATCACGTAACTAGTGAGGGCACACAATTGCAATTTGGGCAGATTCGCTACCGCTTGGAGCTCTTTATTCAGGGCAAAGCGCCGGACGGCATGGACCTGAACCGCTACTACAACTTTGATTGGGTCCATCCTTCCGATGTGCCGGACGACAAGGCCGTGTACGCAGCGGAAGCCACGATGCGCAAGGAGTTGGAGGGATTGGTCGCCGCGCCGATCAACGAGCCTTCCGTGGGCCCGGCCCTTCTAACGGGACGCGCCGCCGCGGTTTTCTTCCATGAGGTTTTCGGGCATCGCGCGGAGGGCCACCGCCAGAAGGATGTGGCAGAAGGGCAGACCTTCGCGAAAAAAGTCGGGGAGCAGATTTTGCCGCCGTTCTTGAGCATTTCGGACGACACGACGATGAGCAAACTGGGTTCCACCGATTTGCTCGGCTATTACCAATACGACGACGAAGGCGTGGGTGCGAACCGCGTGGTCCTGGTGGACCATGGCGTGTTGAAGGATTTCGAAATGTCCCGCTCGCCGCTGGTCGGCTTTCCGCATTCAAACGGCCACGGCCGGCGGCAACTTGGTGCTTCCCCGGTTTCGCGGCAAGGCAACTTGATTGTGGAAAGCAGCAAGACCATGACCGATGCGCAGCTTCGCGCGAAGCTGATCGAGTTGATTAAGCAACAGGGCAGGCAGTTCGGCCTGTTGATCGATGACATCGCCGGCGGATTCACGTTCACCGGCCGTGGGCAGCCACAAGCATTTCAAGTGCTGCCGCTGGTGGTTTACAAGGTGTACGCCGATGGCCGGCCCGACGAGCTCGTGCGCGGGGTGGACATCGTCGGAACGCCGCTCGCCGCGTTGACGAAGATCGTCGCTACCGGCGACAAACAGGAAGTATTTAACGGCTACTGTGGCGCTGAATCAGGCTCGGTGCCGGTGTCGGCGGCGTCGCCTGCGATTTTGACGTCCGAGCTGGAGGTGCAGAAGAAAGAAAGCTCCACGGATCGGCCGCCGATTTTGCCGGCGCCCGCACACGACATTATCAAGGCGGGAGGCCAGCAATGAGCTGCGTGCGGATGACAAAGGCATTTGCGTGGGCCGCAATTTTGCTGGCCTGCCTTGCACCCGCGGATGTCGCTCGTGCGGCACAGGCTGCGCAGGACAATGACCAGACGCTGCGCGCGATGCGTGACGAAATGGCGCGCTCGAAAGCCCGTCTGGAGCTCAACATTCCCGGCACGCAGCAGCCGGTGCGTCCATACTATGTCGAATACCGCTTGCTGGATCTCGACGTCCGCGAAATCGTGGCGGAGTTTGGCACGCTGGTAACCACCACGCGCGGACGCAACAGCTTCATGAACTTTGAAGCGGGCGTCGGCAGCTACAAGCTGGACAGCTCCAATTTCATCAGCGATGAAGGCTTCCGCGGCTTCATCGGGTCGCAGGGCTCGGTTGGCATCGACCGCGACTACGATTCGCTGCGCCAGGATCTGTGGATTGCCACGGACCAGGCCTTCAAGCATGCCGTGGAGACATACTCGCGCAAGCAAGCCTACCTGAGCAGCTTGGCGCGACAATCGAATATCGATGATTTCTCGAAATCCGAGCCGATCCAGCAGATTGAGCCGCTTGTCACGCCCGACTGGGGCAACCGCAATTGGGAGCAGGAAGCGCGGCAATCTTCGGCCACGCTCCGGCTGTTTCCGGACATTTACGA
>CATPAM010000269.1 GCA_955651735.1 Candidatus Acidiferrales bacterium
CGTAAGTACTCGACGAATGGAGTTCGATCACCTGGGCGGGTGTCATGCCGTGTATCTCGCTCACGTCGATTAGGTCTGGCCCGTGTTCGCCGCCGTAGCACACAGGGATTTCCACCTGGCGGGGTTCTGGGAGAGTCACGTCCTCCATGCGATCGAGATACTGCTTCAAGATTTCTTCGAGCTGCTCGTGCCGCCACTTCAGCGCATCGAACTTGACCAGCACGGAACAATATGCGGGATGAAGGTTGCGGATGCCCGCAATGGGCTCTTGCTCAAGCCGCAGCAGGAATTTTCTGACAGGTTCGTGAGCGTCGAGTGTGATTTGCTGACCGAAGTAGATGAGTAGCGATTGATCGCTCGCGCGCTGGAATCGCGCAGCTTCGGTTGCGGACAAGAGCATGCGGGAAGAGTATACCGCTGGTCCTGCATCGGCTAAACCCAGGCCGGATTTCGCCTCCGCACTCCAGAATGAAGTGTTGCAGTGCGTAGTGCCAGAAAGGTTGAGAAGAAAAGCCTTGCCTTCCCTGGGGGAAGAGAGGCGGGGCGTCTATCGCGTTCATGCTCTTCTATTTTTGTTGTTTGAAGGAAAGCGGAAACTCGAGTGTCTGATTCTCGATGGGGATGCGCAGCATCAACTGCTGTGGATTTTTGCCACGCTCGAACCAGACCGCGCCGGCAACCTTGTTGTTGGGTTCGATGGTTGCAGATTTGAGCGCCAGGGCCAGGATTTGCTGCGCAGTCTTGTTCAGAGTCTGTTTACCTTGCAGGCGGACGGCGTTTTCTTCCGCGTATTGATGCTGAATGATGTAGTTAGGCGCGGAAGCAGATGAAGCGAAGGATGGCTTGTAGCCAACGTTGGTGACGCTGAGCGATTCGGCGGGCCACGCGGAGTGCGGTAGTGCGCTGGAAGGTTCAGCGATCGCCTCGGTCCAGAGAACCTGGTGGGTCACATTCTTCGCCAACTGCGCGGGATCTTGATAGAAGAGCGGCTTTCCACGGACGCTCACTTCATCAAGAATGAACAGGGATGGTTGGATATGGATCGGCTGCGAGCCGCTGTTGGCGATGGCCACGTTGGCGCGCAGTTTCCATCCTGTGTCGTGCAGAGACACTTGCACGGTGACGCCGTTGGCGGTGAGCGATTCAACGAGAATTCCGTTACTCAAAAAGTGGTCACAGCCGGGCGCACCCTGCTGCCAGCGCGCCACGCCGTTCTCAACGTTCGCGGAGGCCACGCTGGATGTGCGCCGGGGTGCGGAAATCCTTTTGATGTACATCGCCGCGACGTACCCTATTTTGCCGTCGGCGGTTTTGATCTGGACCGTATAGCCTTCCGCGTTGTCGAGGAACGCTACTTCTTCACCGCATTTGAGCGTAGCGATGACTTGCAGGGGCAGCGATTGCTCGGCATCGGCGGTCATGAGCACGTAGCCAACGCCGGGGCAGTTGATTTGCCAGTTGGCAGCAACCGAAGCGGCATTGGCCGCGGCTTGCGTACCGGTCTGCGCGCGCGATGCTGGAACCAGCGATGAAGCGATGATGCTCAGCAAGGAAAGATTTGCCGTGATTGATTTGCGCACTGAAGCCCCCTCCGGTTTCAGATGGGAAAATACTTCGCCCTTATAGGAATCGTCGGCTCGGCGAGTCTGCGTGTCCATAGAACGCGCGCACAGGGTTTTGTGGTTTGTCGGACAGCCGTCCCTACGCCGGTGCGCTACGCTGCTTGCTTGAGGGGCATAGGTGTTTCTTGTAGGCTGAAGCGGCGAGGAGATTCCATGAAGCATTTAGGCAAAATGGTGCAAGGTGCAATTGTGGCGATATTTGTTGCAGCGGGAGCCCATGCCCAGGATCCGGCAAATGCGCCAGGCAGCGCCTCGCCGGATTGTGCCGATCTGCCGTCGCTGGCCGCGAAGCTGGAAAGAACGGACAAGATTTTGCACGATTGGCCAGGCCTCGCGCACTACGCTGATGCCAATGCGGGTCTAGCGGCGCCCGCGAAATTCGACCTGCGGGTGGTGTTCATGGGCGACTCGATCACAGATGCGTGGGTCAGCCCGGAATTTGGCGGATTTTTCCCCGGGAAGCCGTACATCGACCGCGGAATCAGCGGCCAGACCACGCCGCAGATGCTGATTCGCTTTCGCCCGGACGTGATTGCTCTTCAGCCGAAGGTTGTGCTGATTTTGGCGGGCACGAATGACATCGCGGGCAATACCGGGCCGATGACGCTGGGCGAAATCGAAGGGAATTTGGCATCCATGGCGGAGTTGGCGAAGGCCAACAAGGTTCGGGTGGTTCTCGCGTCCGTGCTGCCGGTGAGCAACTATGGGCACGACCGCAAGGGAAATCCGCTCGATATGCGGATTAACCGGCCGCCCGAGAAAATTCTGGAGCTAAATGCATGGATCAAGAAATACGTGGCGGAGAACGGCCACACGTATCTCGATTATTTTTCGGCAATGGTAGACCCGCAAGGAATGTTGCAAAAGGATTTGAGCGAGGACGGACTGCATCCTAATGCAAAGGGATACGCGGTAATGTCGCCGCTCGCGGAGCAGGCCATCCGCGCCGCGATCAAGAAGAAACGGTGAGCTGAATAGCCGGGGCACATGCTTGATGTGTAACGCTGCTGTAACTTGACCGTGGGACACTGCTAGGTTAGGGTGTAAGAAGTTTCTCCGTGAGTTGGCCTCGGAAGCTCAACCTAGTAAAAAGCGGCCAACGGACAGCAGGGGGAATCCGCCATCGGCCCGGTTTCCGTAGAAGCAAAGCCCTCCACTTGGATGCGACGTACCGTTCACATTTCCGGCCAAATCGAACCCTTCTTCGGCACTCTCGACGAGAACGTGCGCCTGTTGGAGGATGCGCTGCAAGTGCGCACGCATTTAAGCGACACGCGGTTGACGATTGAAGGCAAGCAGGACAGCGTAGATCAAGCGGTGAAAATCGTCGAGGAATATAACCACCTGACGCGGCACGGGCGCGTGCTCTCGAGCACGGAAGTGAAGTCGCTGATGCGCGTAGCGACTGAGGAGCCGCACGAATCGCCGCGGGGAATGTTTGAGCATCCGCGGGCACGCTCCTTCGGTAAGAAAGTGGTCACTCCGAAAAATGCCAGCCAGCGGCGCTACATGGAGGAAATTGAAAAGCACGACATGATGTTTGCCGTGGGCCCGGGCGGAACCGGGAAGACGTACATCGCCGTGGCCATGGCGGTGAGCGCATTGCTCACGAAACAGGTGAATCGCATTATTTTGGCGCGTCCGGCGGTGGAGGCAGGGGAGCGCCTGGGCTTCCTGCCGGGTACCCTGCAACAAAAGATTGATCCGTACATGCGGCCTTTATATGACGCGCTCTACGACATGCTGGACGCGGACAAGCTCGATCGCTTCCTGGAGAAGGGCATCATCGAGGTTGCCCCGCTGGCATTCATGCGCGGGCGCACGTTGAACGATTCGTTCGTGATTTTGGACGAAGCGCAAAACACCACTAGCGAACAAATGAAAATGTTCCTGACGCGCCTGGGCTTCAACTCCAAGGCGGTCGTGACCGGGGACGTCACACAGATTGACTTGCCCGCGGGGAAGAAGTCGGGACTGGTGGAGGCGCTGGAAGTCTGCGGGAAGATCGAGGGTATCGGCGTCGCGCAGTTCACGGAAAAGGATGTGGTGCGGCACAACCTGGTGCAGCAGATTATCCGCGCTTATGAAGAGTATGATGGCTCGCAGCCGCAACGTAGCGGCGGCGGGAATGGTAAACCCGAGCCGCGCGCCGAATCCGGCAAAGAACAGACTAAAGAATCTCTGCGAGGATGATCCTGAACCGCCAGCGGGCCGTGCGCTTGGCACGGCGGCCACTTGAGCTATTCCTGGCTCGCCTGCGGCGGGAACTGGGGATCGGAGAAGCGGACGTCACCATTTGCTTGGTCAGCGATGCGGAGATCGCGCGGATGAATCAGGCCTTTCGCCACAAGCAAGGGCCAACCGACGTGCTGTCGTTTCCGGCGGTGGAACGCGGCGTGCCTGTCTCGTTACAGCGACGTCGAAAGGCGGGGAGCGGGCGCCGCTTGAAGAGCGAAGTATTTCTCGGGGACGTCGCCATCTCGCCTGCCACGGCGCGCCGCAACGCCAAGAGACTTGGACGCACGTTGCCGAGTGAGTTGCAAACTCTGATTCTCCATGGCGTGCTGCATCTGCTCGGCTATGACCACGAGACGGATCGTGGGGAGATGGATCACATGGAAGCGCGATTGCGGCGCAGGCTGGGGCTCACGTGAACTTCCTCTTCTTCGTATACACGCTCGGCACGGTGCTGCTGGCGCTGAGCCTGCCGATATTTTCCTACCTTACGCTGATCTATCGCGAGCTTGGCCGCATGACCACCGGGCGCATCCACGGACACCTGGAAATCTTCGAAGCGGAAATCGAGTCGAAGCTCAAGATTAACCGGCGCAGCGCCGGCCGGACCTTTCGCATTATCGGACACTTCTGGCTGGCGTTCCTGGTATTGGAAACCACGCGAGGCGTGGTCTATTTCGTCCCGGGCCGGTTGGAATCATTTTTGGAATTCATCGTCTTCCTGACCCTGGAAGTGGTTATTTTGATGCATTTTCTGCCAGACATGCTTTTGTATCGCACGACCGGCAGATGGCTGCTTGCGTTGTTGCCGCTGATTCGCGCGGCGATGTGGCTGGCGTGGCCGGTGCGGATTTTCCTGGAAGGCGCGGAGTCTTTGGCGAGAATCGCCGAGCACGAGCCGGAACGCAGCGAAGAGCAGCGCACGGAAGAGGGCATCGAAGCGCTGGTCGAAGCCGCGGAAGAGGAAGGAATCATCGAGCCGGAGCAGGGCGACTTGATCGAGCAAGTGGTGGAATTCAGCGACAAGCGGGTGCGCGAAGTGATGACGCCACGGCCGGACATCGTGGCCATTGCGGCGGACGCCACGCTGGAAGAACTGCACGCGAAAGTCGTGGGAACGCGATTCGCGCGGCTGCCGGTTTATGAGAAATCGCTGGACGACATTTACGGCGTGGCGTATGCGCAGGACTTATTGCACATTGCCGACCAGGATTTGCCCAAGCGAAAGGTACGCGAGCTGGCGCATCCCGTGATGTTCATTCCAGAAACGAAGGCGGGCTCGGAGTTGCTGCGCGAAATGCGGCAGAAGAATCATCCCATGGCCATCGTGATCGACGAGCATGGATTGGTCGCCGGGCTTGCGACCGTGGAAGACTTGGTGGAAGAAATTGTCGGGGAGAGCGGGCGCGACGACAGACAGCCCGCGCCGGACGTGGTGCGCGAGTCCGACGGCGGATTGGTCATGCGCGGAAGCATGTCCATCGACGACGTGGAGGAACTGCTCGGCGTGCACTTTGGCGACAAAGCGGATGAAGCGGTCACCACTATCGCGGGTTTGCTGAGTCACGTGTCGGGCAAGGTCCCGGCGCCGGGCGATAAAGTCGACATCGCGGGATATCGATTTGAAGTGATCGAAGCAAACCAGCGCAAGGTTCTGCGCTTGCGCATTCGGAAGCGTCCCGCGGCAACGGTCACCGCGAAGTAGCTTCTACCATTACTCCTCGGTCCCTTCCTCTTCGCCTTCTGGCTCGTGCCCTTGCACGGCACTCAAACCCTCGAGCTGAAAGTGCCAATCCAATTCACGGACGCGCTGCGGATTGTCGCGCCAATCTTGCGCGACCTTGACGAACAAGCCAAGAAAGACCTTCCTGTTCAAAAGAGATTCCAACTCCTTGCGCGCTTCCGTCCCGATTTTCTTCAGCATCGCGCCTTTGTGCCCGATAAGGATTTTCTTTTGCGTGTCGCGCTCGACGTTAAGCGTAGCCTCGATGCGCACCAGCCTCGGGTTTTCTTCGAACTTGTCGACGAAGACAGCTAGCGTGTAGGGCAGTTCGTGGTGCAAGGCTCGGATGGCCTTCTCGCGGACGATTTCAGCAGCGAGGAATCGCTCGGGCTGATCGGTGACCTGGTCTTCCGGGAAATAGGGCTGGCCCTCGGGCAGATGACGGAAGATTTCGTCCAGAAGGTCGTCGCAGCCGGTTCCCTTGAGCGCGGAGAGGGGAACGATGGCGGCAAAGTCGAATTCCTTGCGGAAGCGTTCGATCAGAGGCAGGAGCTGCGGTTTCGGAACTGTGTCGACTTTATTTAGAACGAGGATTGTCTTTCCTGGAAAGCGCTGGGCCTTCTCGATCAGCATGGAGTCTGTATGCGGCGAGATGTGACTGGCGTCCACTATGAGCAAGAGGACCTCGATGCCTTCGACGGCGGCGGCGACTTCGTGCATCATCTGGCGACCGAGCGCGGAATCCGGTGCGTGCAAGCCCGGCGTATCGATGAACACGATCTGGCCGCGCTTTTGCGTCACGATGCCTTGAATGCGATTTCGCGTGGTTTGCGGTTTCGATGTAACGATCGCGATCTTCTGTCCGACAAGGTGATTCAGCAGCGTGGATTTTCCGGCATTGGGGCGGCCGACAATGGCGGCGAAGCCGGCGCGAAAGCTGCCTTTCCTCGGCTCGAGTGTTTCGTTTGGTGGCGTCACGGCTGGAGGAGCGCCCATCAGTCGGGCGCGGCGATGCCGAGCGATTTCATTTTGCGGTACAGGTGGCTGCGCTCGAGGCCCAGAGCCGTTGCCGTCTGCGTCATGTTCCAGCGGTGTTCCTGCAGCTTGCGCAAAATAAATTCGCGCTCATAGGCGCTGCGCGCTTCGTGTAGTGTGGAATACGGATGCTGGGGATTCTCCACCACTCCGCGAAAGATTTCGGGCGGCAGATGGTGCGGCTCGATGCGCGCTTGCGGGCAGACAATGACCAGGCGCTCGACGAGGTTGCGCAACTCGCGAACGTTACCCGGCCACGGATGCCGCAGCAAGATCTCCATGGCGGTATCGCTAAGCTCGCGCGTTCTCTTCCCGTACGCGGCGCTGAACTCGTTCAAGAAATGCTTGGCCAGGATGGGGATATCCTCTTGGCGGTCGCGCAGCGGCGGTACGAAGAAGGGAATTACGTTCAGCCGATAGAAAAGATCCTGGCGGAAGGCGCCGCGCGTGATCTCCTGTTCGAGGTTCTTGTTTGTGGCGGCGAGCACGCGAACATCGACGCCTAGGGTCTGGCTGGAGCCTACCGGTTCGAAGCGCTGCTCTTCGAGCACGCGCAGCACCTTCGATTGCGTGCGCAAACTCATGTCGCCGACTTCGTCGAGGAAGAGCGTGCCGCCGTCAGCCTTCTTGAATTTGCCGATCTTGTCTTCGGAGGCGCCCGTGAAGCTGCCCTTCACGTGCCCGAAAAGCTCCGATTCGATCAACTCCTCAGGGATCGCCGCGCAGTTCACCTCTACAAACAGGCCTTTGCTGCGCAGACTGGCGGCATGCAAGGCGCGCGCCACGAGCTCCTTGCCCGTGCCGCTCTCGCCATAAATCAGGACACGGCCGTTGGTCGGCGCAGTGACCGCAATTTGTTGGCGCAGCGCCTTCATCGGCACGCTTTCGCCGATGACCTGGTAACGATGGCCCAGCTCCGTGCGCAGGAGTTGATTCTCTTCCTGCAAGCGCCGCTGCTGTATGGCATTGCGGACGAGCACAATAATTTTTTCCAGCGAGAGCGGCTTTTCGATGAAATCGAAGGCGCCAAGTTTGGTGGCACGCACCGCCGTTTCGATGGTGCCGTGGCCGGAGATCATGATGACGGCGGGCGGGCGCTGCGCAGCTTGCAAGCGGCTGAGAGCCTCCAGGCCATCCATGCCCGGCAGCCACACATCGAGTAGAATCACCTCCACCTCGCCAGTTGAGGCGCGCTCCAGCGCTTCCTCCGCGGAGGCGACCGATTCGACGTGGTAACCCTCGTCTTGCAAAATCGATGACAGTGATTCACGGATGCCGGGTTCGTCATCGAC
>CATPAM010000270.1 GCA_955651735.1 Candidatus Acidiferrales bacterium
ATTAGACAGTCTAGAAGGGGCGAGTACGTTGGTGGTGGGGGAGAGCGAGAATTTTGTGGAACACCGCGGCGGGATTCAATTCTTTTTTGAAAATAAGCAATTGCGGTTTGCAGTCAACGTGGATGCAATTCAAAGGACCCGACTAAAAGTTAGTTCCAAACTCCTGGCGCTGGCCAGAATCGTCCACGACGAAGGTCATCCGAAGGGAGCCTGAGATGCATTGGCGTCGCGACCTATCGATCCGTCAGAAGCTGCAAGGCATTGTCATGGTCACCTGTGTGGCAGCCCTAGTGGTGGCGACCGTCGTGTTCACTTTCTATGATCGGGTCACTTCCCTTCGCGCGAAAACACAAGATCTCGTCGTCTCCGCCGAAATGATTGGAACGATCAGCACCGCGGCGCTTACCTTTCACGATCCGGGTTCGGCCCGGGAGATCCTGCACGCGCTGCAGGCCAAACAGCACGTCATTAACGCTTGCATTTACGATTCGGACGGCAAAGTCTTCGCGAAGTACAGCCGGGACGCGGCCCCAGGGGGTTTTTCTCCTCCTCCGGCCCAAGGAAATGGAACCACAATCGTCGCACGGCACATGATCTTGTTTCAGAACATTGTCCTGGATCGTGATTACATCGGCACAATTTACATCGAGGCAGACCTAAGGGACCTTGATGAACGGTTACTCCGATTCGTGGAGATCGATTTCCTCGTGTTGCTGGGTTCGCTGGTAGTCGCCTTCGTGTTGTCCTGCTGTAACTTGCGAGTCGCTACCTAAGGTACGAGAACACGCTGGAGGAATAGATTATGCGAAAGTCTCTGTATTCCCTATTTCTGGGAACGGTCATTTTGAACGTGTTTTGGCTGATTCCCACCGCGGCCCAGGAGCACAAAGGCTCGATCACTGGCCGCGTGCTGGATATGAATCAAGGTGTCCTGATGGGCGCTCGCATTGGTCTGCAACCGACAGGGCACACCGCCGTGTCGGACGACCAGGGTCAGTTCTCGTTTTCCGACATGGCATCCGGTAAGTACACGCTCGCGGTCTTGTATATGGGATTCGCGCCGTTTTCGAAGGAAGTAACGGTCACTTCGGGAGAGGTGTCCAACGTGGAGGCTGTGCTGCAGATTGAAGGCGTGAATGAGCGGGTAATCGTTCGCGGGGAACGCGAACGCGGCGAGATCGGGGCGCTCAATCGTGAACGCACTGCCGACAATATCGTGCAGGTGCTGCCAGCCGAAGTCATTACCAGCCTGCCGAATACCAATATAGCGGATGCCGTTGGCCGCCTGCCCAGCGTGTCGCTGGAACGCGATGAAGGTGAAGGCAAGTACGTCCAGATTCGTGGCACCGAACCTCGCCTCAGCAATGTAACCATCGACGGCGTGCATGTGCCGTCACCGGAAGCCGTTCGCAACGTGAAGTTGGACGTCATTCCCGCAGACCTTATCGATTCCGTGGAGATCAACAAAACACTTTCCGCCAATCAAGAAGGTGATGCCATCGGAGGGTCCGTCAATCTGGTGACCAAGAAAGCCACTGACCAGCCTTACGTTACGGTTATCGGCATGGGCGGGTACACACCGATTGCGGGTGGCCGGCACCTCGACCAGTTCGGCACCACCGCTGGGAAACGCTTCGGCAGGGTAAAACGTTTGGGAGTGATGATTGGTGGCAGCTACGATTGGAACGGGCGAGGCATCGACGACCTCGAACCCGCGCCTGGTGTCACGAGCACATCCAATGGAGATTTCGCCAACGGTGTTCCGGTCTTCTTCGGCACGGACATGCGTGAATTCTGGTATGACCGGACGCGCTTTGGCTCTGCTACCAGCGTCGACTATAAGGTCGGCGCTGCGTCGTTTGTTTATCTGCGAGGGTTGTTCTCTGAGTTTAAAGACAATGGCCAGGACTGGATTTATTCTCCCGGCCTGGGGCCGTTTACCTCGGCGACCACCGCCACCGGCAGCATGGGCTTCGATCACGTCGAGCGGAACCCCTGGCAACAGATATTCAACATCACTGCCGGCGCGCAACATACGATCGGGTCAAATCTACTATCTTACGAAGTCTCCGGTGGCCAGGCGCGCTACTCGGGCGGTTTTCCAAGAGCCCGGTTTCATGGGCCCGGCGGCAATGGACTACCAGGCGACAAACCGATACAGTTTGGGCTCGATACGACCAATCAAAACACCCCGAAATTCCCGGTCCTCGATGGAACTAATATCTTTGATCCGACAAGATACGTCCTTTCCGAAGTTTGGTTCAACACGAAACCCACTTCGGAACAGGATTTCAACGGCGCGATTTCACTGACTCATGCGTACACTGCCAGCAAGCGCGTCGGCGTCATCGAGGCAGGCTTCAAAGTCAGGGATGCGCAGAAATCGCAGCGCGACAGTGAGCTTTTCTACAGCTTTAACGGGGCTGCCGACATGAGCCAGTTCCTGGGAACTTTCACGAATCCGAACTACTATTTTGGTGACTACAAAATCGGCCCGACGACGGATTGGAGTAAGGTTCTCGCGTTCTTCAACGGCAATCGGAACCTGTTCTCCCACGAAGTCGACCGGGAGCACCGCACCGCGGACCCCAATAACTTCAACACTTCCGAACGGGTTTACGCCGGATACGTGATGAATACGATCACCCTGGGACGCGTCCGCCTCCAGGGAGGTGTGCGCTTCGAGTCGACGAAAGCTTCCTTCGTCGGAACACAAGCGAACTTTGATTCCAGCGGCGCCTTTCTTTCGGATACGTCGGTGCCTGGCCAGCAGTCCTACACCGACATCCTCCCCAGCGTGCAATTCCAGTACTCGCTGGGTGGGAGCATGAACTTTCGTGCCGCTTATGGCAGGGGCATCGCCCGCGCCAACTTTTCAGACCTGCCTCCCTTTGCGACCATCGATCAGTCCGGCATCGGCGGGATTACCAAGGTCAGGACGGGCAATCCGAACCTCAAGCCCACACATGCCAATAATTTCGATCTCCTGTTTGAGAAGTATTTGAAAACGGTCGGCATAATCCAGGCCGGCTGGTTCTACAAAGCCTTGAGCGACCCCATTTTTACCGTTGGCACGTTGCCAACGACCGGGCAGTTTGCCGGGGACCAGGTGACTCAGCCGATCAACGGACCCAGCGCACACCTTACCGGTATCGAGATGGCCTGGCAGCAGCACCTGACGTTTCTTCCAGGTCTCTTGAATGGTATGGGCGTGTCGGCGAACTACAGCTATACGACCTCCCGAGTCAGCTTTCCGGCGGGCTTCGGCCGGACTGATCATCCCGCGCTACTGCGGCAAGCCCCCAACAACTGGAACTTTGACACCACCTACGACAAGGGTCCGATTTCCGCGCGGATGGGCCTTACGCACAACGACGCCAATATCTTCGTCTATCAGTTTCAGGACGGCGTCGATCCCAAGGGACCCCTGGGAGATCAGTACCTTTACCCCCACACGCAGGTGGACGCACAGGTGAGCTATCACATCCCGCGCATGCGCGACTTCCAGGTGGTCGCCTCGTTCCTGAACTTGACCAACGAGGTCTTCGGGTTTTATTTCGGCAGTGAAAAATATCCAATCCAGCGCGAATACTACAACCGGACTTACTCGTTTGGTTTGCGCTGGACTCCGCCGTTTGCCAAATGAGAACGCGGTGAATGATCCGGTCGAGGTCAAGACGCGGAAATGAAATTGTTCGTAGCTGGATACCCGGAGTCGCTTAGCTGAAAGTGCGCCTACTCATCGCGGGCTTCTCCATTAACCCAGAGTGGTGGTGCGTGAGTGGAAGGAGAAGAGTCGAGAAAGGTACGGTGCGTAATCAAAACACATCGCCGTTGCCTCCTGTTGCTTGTCTGCTGACAACGATTCTATCACCGGGCAACTGGCAAGTGCCTGATAAACGTCACCGTACAAGTGGAATTGTCCATTGCGTCTCGGGCAGATGTCTGGTAACCCAACTTCTTTATTCACCTTTCGTTCGCATTTAGCCGCCGTTCACCACCATTAGTATTACGTTTTTATGACGGCTCGCGACCTCACGGAGCTGACCCACTATGCGAATCCTGGCACGCATTGCGAATGCGTACACATGGGTGTACACTAACGTCGAGGAGCATCCCTATGACTACGATCAAAGTCGGCGTGCGCGAGTTCCGCGAACGGATCGCCAGTTTCCTGGAATCGGACACTCCAGTTGATGTCACTCGGCGCGGCGAAACTCTCGGTGTCTACGTTCCCACACGTCGAAAGCGTCCTAAGACAGCCCATATTTCCGAACTGAAGGAAGCAGCGGACCGTCTTGCCAATGCACTCGCGGATGTTGATGAGGAAGAACTAGTGGCCGAGTTCAAGGAGCTGCGTCGCCGCGGGAAGGGCGCATCCCGCTGAGATGATCGTTCTCGACGCGAACATCCTTATTCGCGCCGTCCTGGGGCGACGCGTTCGGCAGCTCATCGACACCTACGCAGGCCAAGGTGTCCGCTTCTTCGCACCTGACGTTGCAAAGAGCTCTTTTAAGCCCGCGCGGGAGGTCTCGGCTAAAGCCTCGGCAGTCAACTTTCTTCTAGTCGCCATGAGAGCCGCCTCGCGAATCGTGTCGTTCACCTTTCCAAACAGGCCATCCGGAGCTTTGCTCAAGTCGGTCGCCCTGTTTCTGTGAACCCGCGGCTGTATTTCCTCCGTATAGATTTCACGCAACTCTTCGAGGTGCTCTGAAAATACTTCAATCGGGTCGTGCACGTAGAGAAGATCCTTGGCGCGGTCTTTGTAGTCGCGTTCCTGATGAATCAGAATCGTTTGGGCAAGAAAGCTGGTTGGGTTGGCGACCTGTATCTTCTTCGCCGGTGTGAACGGATACCCGTTCTCTTTGCCCAATTCAATTCTCCAAGGTGCGATCATCAAAATCTCGATGTAGCGTACCTGCTGGGAAGATACGCCGCTCACTTTCTGCGTCGTCTTACGTTTTCCGCTGCGGTCATACTCGCTTCCTACGAGCGGAGACAGGAACTCCACATAGAAACCGCCTGCTTGCCCGTAATGATAGTGGGTCGCGGGCGGCCGATCCTCGCCGATGAATTCCTCCTTGAAACCCGCTTTGAGCAGGCGTTCGCAAACGGTCGATTCTTCCACTTTAAGTTTTGAGGGGATGGCGAC
>CATPAM010000271.1 GCA_955651735.1 Candidatus Acidiferrales bacterium
GCTGTCCTACTGTCACTCCTTGTGAAAAATCCATTTAGAAATGCGCGGGTGGTTGCGCTGGCGGCGGTGTTGGTGGTGGGCGCGGCCATTTTGCTGCTGCGCGAACCGCGGGTATCGTTCCTGCGGCCGGGACTGCAACTGAATGCGTACGTTAGCACGGCGGATGGGAGCGTGGCGGTGGTGGATTTGGTGCGGCTGCGGGCGGTCGCACGGGTCAGCGTCGGGCCCGGACTTTCCGGAATACGCGAGCACCCGACGCGGGCGGAGGTGTGGGGCGTCAGTTCGCAGGGCGGATATGTGTGGGTGCTGAACGCGCGGGTGAATCAAGTGGTAGCGCGCGTTCCCGTGGGGGTAATGCCCTTCGCGCTGGATTTTTCTCCCGATGGCGCGCGCGTCTACACGGCAGCTTCGGGAAGCGACACGGTGGTGGCGATCGATTGCCAGACGCATGCGATCGTGGCGCATGGGCGGACTGGTCACCAACCAGTGCTGGCGCGCGCGACTCCCGACGGGAAGAGCGTGCTGGTGGTGAACCGGCGTGATGCGACGCTGGGGATTCACGACGCGGCGACGTTGTCGCAGCGGGGCAGCGTGCCGATGGTGGCGGAGCCGGAAGATGTCGCGGTGATGGGCGACAGCTCGGTGGCGTTTGTGCTGAGCCGGACGGAGCCGCGGCTGTCGGTGGTGGACTTGCGGCGCAGCGTGCTGCTGACGAACTTGCAGTTGGCGGGAAAGCCGTCGGAGATGCTGCTTAAGCCGGATGGGGGCGAGCTTTACGTGATTTCGCCGGAGTCGCACGGGCTGCAGGCCATCAATACCTGGACGCACGAGGTGGGCGATTACGTGATGCTGGGATCGGCTCCCGCGCGCGGAGTGCTGTTTCCCGATGCCAGCGAGATGTTTGTTGCCGATACGGCGGCGGGGCGCGTGGCGCCGGTGGATATCAACAATCGCCGCGTCGGACGGCCCATTTCGGCGGGGCAGGCCCCGGGGGCTATGCGATTCGATTCGAACGATACGGATGTGAAGCCTAGCTTGCTGCTGGTGGTGAATGAAGGGTCGGGCGACCTTGCGGTGATTGGTTTGCGCGCGGGAAGTGAGAGTTTGCTGACGATGATTCCGGTAGGGCCGCGGCCGCAAGGCCTGGCGGTCAAACTTTTTTGAGCTGGCGTGCCGTTGAGACCTTACGGCGGCGTTCTAATTTTCGATAGGCCAGGAGTGTTGCTCATCGCCGAGCGGGATTTCGAGAAAACCTTCAGCGGGAAGAACGTCGACGGGCAAGCCGCCGTGCCACAGCGCGACGCCCAGGCGCAGGCTCTTTTGCCCTTTCAAGTTGATTTCGCTGCGATTGACGGAAACTTCGAGGATGCGATCAAAAGCGGCCAGGGCGAGGTCGGCGGGATTCAGCAAACAGACCAGCCCCTTTTCGACGGCAAATTCCTGAAGGCGGCCGCGGACGAGTTTGACCATCACGGTTAGTTCTTCAGCCGCGCCGATGGTGACGCGAAATTCCGGATCTTCCAGCTCGGCAAGAGCTTCCGCGAAAAAATCGACGCGCAGGCTGAAGCGCTCCTCTTCAAAACCGTAGCGCAGCTCGCGTAAATGAAAGATGCGGCCGTGCATGGAGCCGCCGCGGCGCTCAGGGGAGTAGAGGCCGGAACCAAGCCATTCGAAATAAGAAGTGTCGCGTCCATCGACCTTGACAGTGAGGAATCCGGTCGGCGGGACATGCAAGGCATGCTCGGGCTTGCGCTTGATGGGCTTGGCGAGTTCTTCGGGTGCGACTTGACCGAGCGCCAGATAGACTCCGGTGAGATGCTTGCGATATAGCGCGTCGAATTCGGCGTCGTTGGCGGTGCTGTGCTCGGGGCCAAACCACCAGCACCAGTCGCTGCCTTCCGCGGCGAGCAACGATTCGTAAGCCTCTTTCAAGCCGGTTTCCGTTGGGGCATCGCCGCGCCCCTGCGTGCGCGCTTCGGCAGCTCGCCCATAAGCTTGGCGCGCGTCCCAGAGCAATTCCCATGCAGCAACATCTTCGGCGTGGCCGATCCAGACATCGAAATTGGCGTTGATCCACGAGGCGGGAAAAATTCCGGTGGTGGCGGGTATTTCCTTGGCGGCGGCGATGGCTTCGCTGGCGGTCAGCGCGCGGAAATCCTGATCATTCTCAATGCGTTTGTAAAATTCGCGCAGGAATTCACGGCCGTTGCCGGGGTAATACTCCCAGGCATTCTCGCCGTCGAGAAACAGGCAGACGGTTAGGTGCTGCTGGCCCGGAACACGTTCGCCGAGAAAACGCAAGCGTCCGTGCAGGTCGGCCGCGGCGGCTTTGCCATCCATGCGGCTGTAAACGAAGCCGATCAGGTCCGAGAGATGGTGATCGCGGAATAATCCGGTGATGGAGCTTCCCGCCAACTGCACGCGATAGGGTTTGTAGAGGCGATCGGAGTTGGCAGGCAGACCGTTGGTGTCGCGGAAGAAGCCCACATTGAGAGTCCGGCCGAGCACCCCTTCATCTGTGCCGAACCACTCGAATCCCTCTTCCATCGCAATGGTGAGCGCCTGATCGGAGACGGAACCCTCCGAGGGCCACAGCCCGGTGGGTTTAGCGCCAAAGACGCGCTGGTGATACTCGCGCGCGCGGCGCAATTGCTCTCGCGCATCATCCGGGTGACGAAACGCGCGGCGAGGCAGCGGCGTCCCAGGATTCGCCACACGCGCAATGTCAGAATCACACAGTAGGGGCAGAATGGGATGATAAAAGGGCGTGGTGCTGATTTCGATCTGCCCTCGTTGCGCCGCTTCGCGGTAAGCCGGGAGCACCAAGCCGAGGAATTCGAGCTGTTTTGCTTTTAGCGCGGCTTTGTCGCGTTCCGTGAAATCCTTGCCCTTGCTGGCCAGCCGGCTGACCACTTCGTCCTTGCCCAGCCAAATTTCATCCATCCAGGCAAGCTGCGAAAGAAGCTGCAAGTCACGCCAATCGCGTTGTGTAAACGTCACCTGGGCCTGCGCGCCGCCCGCCGGCCGCGACCACTCAAGCAACTCGACAAAGCGAGGCCAGCGCGACATCAGGCGTTCATGGTTGAGTTGAAAGGCGCGCGCGAGAATTTCGGCCTTGTCTTCGCGAGTCAGCTCTTCGCTAGGCTTGAACGCCAGCGTGAACCACGGCTCGCGGAATTTGCCGCCGGCATATTCCTCGAGCTGTATACCCAGGGCCGGAACGACGTTGAACGTCGCGTGAAGCCTAGGCACTTCCGCAAGCACCTGCACCATGCCCCAGTAGTCTTTCAGGGCATGCAGCCGGGTCCACGGCAAGACGTACTGCTCCGTTTCCGGATCGCGATACTGCGGTTGGTGCATGTGCCACAAAAGCACCAAATTCACGCGATTCATCGGCCGCACCCTTTCCGTGGCGAATCGGCGCTCGTGTTACACTCAGCGTTCTCGACATGCGCATCCTGGACCGCTATATCGTCCGCGAAGTTTTCCGTCATGCGTTCCTTGGACTCGTGGTTTTTACGTTTGTTTTCTTCGTGCCGCAACTTGTGCGGCTGATGTCGTTGTTTGTCCGGCACAGCGGCTCCGGCAGCCAAATTCTGAAACTGTTTCTGTGCATTTTCCCTGGCGTATTCACGTTTACCATCCCGATGGCGGTGCTCATCGGAGTGCTGCTGGGCCTGGGCCGCATGTCCGCGGACAGCGAAATCATCGCGCTGACCGCGCTGGGCATCGGGCGCCGGCGAATCCTGCTGCCCGTCGGGGTGCTGGCGCTGGCCGGCGCGCTCGCGACCCTGGTGACGAGCCTGTGGCTTGGTCCCGCCGCATTGCACACCCTCCGCACCCTGGAGGCCGACCTAATCGCATCACAAGTAAGCTTCCAGGTGCAACCGCGGGTGTTCGACGAACGCTTTCCACCATTCGTGCTGTACATCAATGACGTTTCAGCCAGCGGCACGCAATGGCACGGCGTGTTTCTCGCGGAAGCCGGCAGAGAAAACGGCTCGCGTGTGACCCTGGCGGAGAAGGCGATTGTAATTGCCGAGCCCAAACAGGGCAAGCTGGAGCTGCACCTGCAAGGCGGCAGCACGCACGAATTCGACCGTACCGACCCCGACCACTACTCGGTCACGGCCTTTGGGCAAAGCGACATCCCTATCGAGGTCAGCGGGGTGGTGCCGACCCGGCCACGGCAGCTCAGCAATCCGGAGCGGCCTTTGCGCGAATTGGCGCAGGACAAAACTCCCGGATGGCGCGAAGCACGCGTCGAGATGTATCGGCGCTTCGCATTTCCGGTGGCGTGCTTTGCATTTGCGTTGATCGCTGTGCCGCTGGGTGCGCAGCCGCGCCGCGGCGGGCGCGCCGCTGGTTCGCTGATCGCGGTGCTGCTCATCGCCGCGTATTACTTGCTGTTCATCATGGGCGCCGGAATGGCGCGCCAGGGCACGGTTCCCCCAGCCATCGGCATGTGGATTGCGGACGCCGTGCTCGCTCTCGCGGGCCTCGTGCTGCTCCCACGAATGGAGCAATTCCGCGGCGAAACCCGCTGGCTCAAACCGTTTGGACGCTTCAAGACCTGGAAGCGGCTGATCCGCGTGCGCACCGCGCGCGCCAGGGCGGCAGCAGCGCGCATCGCAAACGGAAGCCGCGCGGAGAGAGCGCCGGCGGCCCCTTCTGGCGGGAGCTGGCCCTTGCTGATGGATTTGTACCTGCTGCGAACGTTTTTCTCCTATTTCGCGATGCTCATGCTGGTTTTCGTTTTTTTGTTCGAGGCTTTCACGTTCTTCGAACTGCTCGACGATATCGCCCGCCATCGCATAGCCTTCGTGGTGGTGGTGGATTACTTCTGGTTCCTTACTCCGTATCTGCTATATCAGCTTGCCCCGCTTGCGGCGCTGGTCGCGATTCTGGTGACCCTGGGGATGATGAGCAAGAACAACGAAATCGTGGCCTGCAAGGCCAGCGGAATCAGCCTCTACCGTCTCGCGGTGCCGCTGCTGTTTGCGGGGTTGGCCCTCGCGGCCAGCATGATCGTTCTCGACGACACCTTCCTGCCCTACGCCAACCAGCGCCAGGATGCGCTGCGCAACCAA
>CATPAM010000272.1 GCA_955651735.1 Candidatus Acidiferrales bacterium
CAACGATCTTGGCCCGGCCAAAGATGATCCTTCTTCGTTTAACGTGATCACCACCGATCTGGAGCTGGCCAATCAGCGGATTTCCAGTCGCGTAATCGACATTGACGGCTACGGAGTCGATGTGGACGGCTCGGGCAGTGTCAGCGTTTCAGGTTCTGACGAGTTGAACTATCGCGGGCTGGCGGAGATTACCACCAAGGAGAGCTTCTTCACCAATACCGTCGCCCGGATGTCCGGTGCCACATTAAAGGACGGTAAGTTGCAGTTTCCCTTTCGCGTCGGCGGAACGATCGACAGCCCGGTATTCTCCAAGGGGAAGGGCGATCAGGATGTTGACGCCGCATCGAAACATCCGCGAGGGAAATGACCAAACCTTGAATAAACCTAAATAGCTACTAATAGTATTCGGTACAGAACATGCCCTTCGGAGCCGTTACGGCATACTCCTTCGCGCCAAAGATTTCGAGATGGAAATCTTGAGCCAGGAGGAAGACGAAATGCACCCTGGTCATAGATATTTTCTAAGTTCCCTTTTTCTTATCACAGCCCTTGCTGCACCATTAGCGATTCGCGCTGTGGCGAGGCCGCCAGACAACGGACGTCAAGGAGACAACCGTCGAGACGATAAGGACCGCTATAGGGTCTACGACCGTTCCCACAAGGACTATCACAATTGGGATGACAACGAAGACCGCGCCTATCGCGGGTATCTCGAGGAGAATCACAGAGGGTATCGTCCCTTCGCTGAAACGAACAGCAAGACGCAAAGGGCGTATTGGAATTGGCGTCACAGTCATCCGGATCACGATCACGACGGGCGCTAGGCAGTAAGTTACGCCGCGCGCAAAGGAAGTGTGCCTGCATCGGCCGAGGGAGCGCGCGTAAGATCACCGCTCCCACAAGCCACCAGTTCCGTGCCTGGCGCGGTCGCGATCGCACGCCACAAGGAAGCAGGCAAGGCACTCGTGGCGTTTCATGCGAAACGAACGCGGTCAGGCAAGAACTGATTTTAGCCAGGCAATCGCGAATGTGACGAGTGGGTCAGTCGTGCAGCACGACGCTCAGGAGAGAAGTATTGATGTGGATTCCGCCGTTGTACTTGATGAAACCCAGCTTCTTGAATTTGTTCATAAACAAATTGACGCGCGTGCGCGTTGTGCCAATCATCTCCGCCAGCGTCTCTTGCGATACCTTCGGGAGCACTCTCTGAGGTTGGTTTTGCTTGCCGTATCGGGCTAGCAACAGAAGAGTGCGCGCGAGCCGTTTCTCCGTGGAGTTGAATAGCTGATCGACCAAGTCCTCTTCGATACGAATGTTCCGTGTTAGCACGAAATTGATGAATAGGTCGGATAGCTCGTGCTGGTTGTGAAGCGCCTGTGCCATTTCGTTCCTGTCAATGACGAGCACCGTGCTGCGTGTAGTCGACGTTGCCTTCCCCATGCGCACCGACTGACCTGCCAGGCTCCCCTCACCAAAGAAGTCGCCAGGCCCCAAGATGGCGATGATCGCCTCTTTGCCGGCTGCACTAACGGCGGTAATCTTCACGCCGCCTTCTTGTATATACATGACGCTCTCGGCGAGGGATCCTTGAGAAAAGATAATCGCTGCTTTCTCAAAGTGGGTAACTTTTCTTGTCAAGCCAGCCGAATCTAGAAAAGCTTGCGCATTGCATGCGTCCTTTTTCGTGATCGCGCTCTTGGGCCATTGCTTGGCGGGTTTCATAACTGCTCCATCACTCCAATTGGTTAGAAACAAACCTAGGCAAACCATTCAAATCGGAACAAGAGAGCTGGGAAGAACGGGAATGGCAGGTAGGGGTTGCCTGGTGTCACTACTCGTGACAACCCACAATTGTAGCACGCCGGCCTATCGATTGGCAATAGACGCGCTCGCTCGCACATGGCTGTGCTGGCGGCACAAAGCCGTAGTTGTGATCGAGTTGGGGCGGTCCGGGCCGCAATGCTGCAGTGATTTCGCGGCGCGCGGCCCAATTCTCGCGTTCAAATCCGCACCAAGAAAACTGCGAAACTGTATACAACTGGACAGACACGAGCCTTCACAACGTTTTAGGATCCACAACGCAAGCTAAAGCGGCTAAATCCGCCATATCCAGCCAGGCCATGTCTTCGTTGACTTAGCCGTTCATCACGTTTTCTACCCAGACATTGCGAAGAAGTTCCTGGGCCGAAGAAGAAGTGTCTCGGAGCAAAGACAGAAAGGTGGAAAAGTATGCCTCTCCTCCAGATTCTACTGACCCTGATCGTCGTGGGCGTCCTGCTGTGGCTGGTGAATACTTTCATCCCCATGGCGGGCAGCATCAAGACCATCATGAACGCAGTCGAGGTCATAGGCGTGGTGCTGTCGCTCCTCAACGTATTTGGGTTGTTCCACTCCCTCTCCAGAATCCGCGTCGGATAGCAAACGCGGCGGAACGAACCGCGGAAGGAAGGGCTGCAGGCCGCGGGCCAGAATCAAAGATTGAACCCGGCGCCCGCGAAGTGTGGCGGACTTACAAGGACAAGTTTAACGGAGATAAAATGTTGAAATCGTTGCGAGTCATCGGTATATCAGCTGTGTTTCTGCTTCTCGGATGGACTGTTCCGGCCGACTCACGCCAAGACCAACAAGATAAACCGAAGAACCAAGAAAAGCGGCAAGAGCAGGCCAAACCTGCAAAGCAAGACAAGCCGCAACAGCAACAGCAGCAAGGCAAAGGGCAACAAGGTCAGCAACGGCAACAAGCCGGAGGGCAGCGGCAAC
>CATPAM010000273.1 GCA_955651735.1 Candidatus Acidiferrales bacterium
GCGCCGCCTTGATGACAAATTCCGATGCAAATTCCATCCCCGTGCTGCGCAAATCCATCTGGTTATAAACGGCCCGAGTGAAGCCGCGCATGCCGCAATGACTATCGCCAATCCCCGTGTGGAAGAACAAATTGAGTAACGAAGACAGCGCCGGATTGCCCACGTATCTGTGGTGCCAGGGCATGGCCCCCGGCTTGATCTCGCCGCGAAAGCGGTTCCCCATCACAACATCGCTCCCCTGCCGCCATTTGTGCACAAACCGTGGCACTTCGCTGAAATCATAGCTGTCGTCCGCATCGCCCATCACGATGAACGGGCCCCGGGCTGCGGCAATTCCCGCGCGCAGCGCTGAGCCGTACCCACGCGCTTCCACACGCACTGCGCGTGCGCCCTGTTTCTCCGCAATTTCAATCGAGCCATCTGTCGATCCGTTGTCCGCCACCACGACTTCTCCGCGCAGCCCCGCGGCGCGAAACGCCTCCATGGCCTTTGAAACGCAAATCCCAATCGAGTTCGCCTCGTTCAAGCATGGAATCACCACCGACACATCGACGCTGTCTTGCGCCTCCGGCGCAACGCGCGCAGCATTCTTCGCCATCAACTCTTCATTCTCGCCAGCGTTCACTCCGCTGCCTCGCATGCTCGCCACTTCCAGCTTGCATTTCCTCCCATGCTCATTATCATGGCCAAGTTTGCGAAAGTCCCTGAGACTCCACACTTGCCAAATCCATCGGACCTATCTTCCACGCCCAGCGCTCCCGCGTCGAGCACTTTCGATGCGCTCTCCGTGCCCCACAATCGCGGCCGCCTCCTCAAAGTACTCGGCATGTGGTTCGGCATTTCCGCCGCGGTCGGCAACACCATCGCCGCGGGAATCGTGCGCGCACCGGGCGATATCGCGCAATGGCTTCCTAACATTTATCTCTTCTTCGGCGTCTGGGTCGTCGGAGGACTTTACGCGCTCTCCGGCGCTTCGTCCATGGCTGAGCTTGGCGCGGCCATCCCGCGCAGCGGCGGCCAGTATAATTTTTCACGCCGCGCCCTCGGCGAATACGCCGGCTTCATCGTCGGCTGGAGCGATTGGCTCTCCACCTGCGGGACCGCCGCCGCCGTGGCTATCGTAATTGGCGAGTATAGCGGCGAACTGATTCGGCCTTTTGCCGGCCACGTCAACCTGATCGCCGTGCTCATCATCGTCGGATTCTTCATCTTGCAATGGCGCGGCATCAAGTGGGGCAGCGGCACGCAACTGGTCACTGCGGCGATGAAAACCTTTGCGTTTGTAATCGTCGTGGCGGCTTGTTTCCTTTTCGGCGGACATGTGCGAGTCGCAGCTTCCGCTTCGGCAGTACCGGCTCCCATGTTGCCCTCGGGCTGGCCGCTCGCGCTCGCCGTCCTGCTTGGACTGCAGGCCGTCTTTTACAGCATCGATGGCTGGGACGGCATCATTTACTTCGGCGAAGAAGTCAGCAATCCCGGCCGCGATATTCCCCGTGCCATCTTCGGCAGCGTTGCCACCATCATGGGAATCTATCTTCTAATTAATGCGGCTGTCCTCTACGTTCTCCCCATGTCCCAAATCGCCGGCAATAATTTCGTTCTGGGCACCGCCGCCGAGAAAATCTTTGGTCCCTACGGCGACACGATCATCCGCGTCATCATGGTCATCTCGCTGCTCAGTTGCCTCAACGCCAACCAACTCTTCTGCTCGCGAACGCTTTACGCCATGAGCTGCGACGGATTATTTTTCCGCAGCCTCACGCGAGTGAACGCCGGCGGCACTCCTGCGCTTTCGCTTCTACTCAGCACCATCGTAGGCATACTCTTCGTGTTGGTCTCCATGCTGAAGCTGGCGGGGCTGAGTCCGTTCGACCTGGTCGTGGATATGCTTTCGTTCTTTTTTGTCGCCAACTATACGCTCTCCTACTGGTCGCTGTTCGCGCTGCGCAAGAAAGAACCGCAAATGGAGCGCCCGTATCGCGCCTGGGGTTATCCGTGGACCACGGGGATCGCGTTGGTTGCGTCCGCGCTGTTTCTGATCGCGTCGATTGCGCCCGACCTGAAGACCGCGCTTACCACCGGCAAGGTCTGGCCGCCAAGCCCCGCGATGCTGGCATTGCTAATTCTGCTACTCAGCTATCCCATGTTTCGGCTGCTGCGGTGGGTGACTCGCCGCAACGAAAGCCGAACATGACAGGAGTTCACGCCGACACTTTTTCTGCTACCGTTTTCGCTTGCAGGAACAGTAGCAGGTAATCTTTTCCGCCGGTCTTGGAGTCTGTGCCAGACATATTGAATCCGCCGAACGGATGCGCGCCTACCATCGCGCCGGTGCATTTGCGATTCAGGTAGAGATTGCCAACGTGAAAGACCTCCTGGGCCTTGTCCAGCTTTTCTTTGTTTCGTGAATAGACGCCGCCGGTCAGCCCGAATTCCGTGTTATTCGCGATCTCCAGAGCGTGATCGAAATCTCGCGCTTTGATCACCGCCAGCACCGGGCCAAAAATTTCTTCCTGGGAAATGCGCGCCTTGGGATCGACGTCCGCAATGATTGTGGGCTGCACAAAATAGCCGTCTCCGGGAGCGCGGTCGCCGCCGTGCACCAGCTTCCCTTCCTTCTTGCCCACGTCGATGTAGCTCAAAATCGTAGTCATCGCGTGCTTGCTGACCACCGGGCCCATGTAGTTCTCTGGGTCTTCGCTTGGCCCGACCTTAATTTTCTTTGTCCGATCAACCAGCTTCTGCACAAAATTGTCGTAAATCTTCTGCGACACGATTGCGCGCGAGCACGCTGAACATTTCTGCCCCTGATACCCGAACGCGGATTGCACCACGCCTTCCACCGCGGCTTCGATGTCCGCCTCTTCATCGACGATGATGGAATCCTTGCCGCCCATTTCGAGCACCGTGCGCTTGATCCACATCTGCCCGGGCACAGTCTTGCCGGCCAGCTCGCTGATGCGCAGGCCGACTTCTTTCGACCCGGTGAACGCGATGTAGCGCGTTTTCGGATGCTGCACCAGCGCATCGCCCACAGTAGCGCCCGCGCCAGTCACAAAGTTCAGAGCCTCCTTCGGAATCCCTGCTTCGTAGGCAATCTCCACAAATTTCGCCGCCACCGTCATGGTGTCGCCCGCGGGCTTCAGTACCACGGTGTTGCCGGTCACCAACGACGCCATCGCCATTCCCGCCATGATTGCCGCGGGAAAATTCCAAGGCGGAATCACCACGCCGACGCCCAGCGGAATGTAAACGAGAAAATTTTTCTCGCCCTTCATGGGCACAACTTTTTGCGGGCCGGCCAGCCGCAGCATCTCCCGCCCATAAAATTCCAAAAAGTCGATGGTCTCCGCGGTGTCCGCGTCGGCCTCCGGCCAGGCCTTACCCGCCTCGTAAACAATCAGCGCGTTCATTTCAAATTTGCGCTCGCGCAAAATCTGCGCCGCGCGAAACAAGCACTGCACGCGCTGCTCGGTCGGCACTCGCTTCCACGTTTCAAACGCCTTCGCCGCTGCCTCCACGGCCTGATTCGCCTGCACCACGCTCGCCGACTGAAACACGCCAATGGCCTGCGACGGATGCGAAGGATTCGTTGAAATTTTCTTCTCCGTGGTAATCACCTTCTGCCCGCCAATGTACATCGGGTACTCGCGCCCAAACTCTCCCGCGACCTTCGTCAGCGCTTCTTCCATGCGTTTGCGGTTTTCCGGCCGCGAAAAATCGATGAACGGTTCGTTCACAAACTCCGAAACGTGCGGTTTCGGCTCAGCAGTCGCCATGTGAGTTCTCCTAAAGGGTGCCCGGTTTCGATTCTACTGCGTGGCTTGCCAGGCTCACAAGGCGAGGAAGGGGATGGCTGGAGGATATAATTCCGGCATGACGCTTGAGTTTCGGAGGGCGGTGGTGCCGGAGGAGGCTGCTGAGCTGTGGAAGCTCGACGTTGAGATATTCGGGGACGATGCGTTTGATGAAGAGCTTTGGTTGAGCCTGGAATCGTACTGGATTGTGGTTGACGGACGGGTGGCTGGCTGCGCGGCGTTTATTCATGACGTGGAGTTTCAGGAGGATTTGCGAGCGGATGGGGAAAACGCGGCGCAACGAGGCACGTTGTACATTCAGAGCACGGGGCTGCTGCGTGCGTATCAGGGGCAAGGGTTGGGAAAGCGGATTAAGGAGTGGCAGATCGAGTACGCCAGGCGAAACGGATTTCATCGAATTGTGACGAACTGCCGCGAGAGCAATGCGCGGATGATATCGATCAATGAGAAGTGTGGATTCAGGGCGATACGAAGCACGCCTGGATATTATGAGGACGGAGAAGCGACGGTGGTGATGGAGCTTGTTCTACCGTAGCAGTGCAGCTTGAGCGCAAAGAACCTGTAACGGAAAAAACCGGCTCCCTTTGCCTCGGATCAACGTGGAGCGGGGCGGCATACTTCGGCGCTGAAGCCTCGACCCGCTAAGGAATCTCTCAAGGAGAACGCCGGAAAAGCAGGTCCCTCGGCCGCGCTCCGGATGACAACCTTCCGAGCGCTTGCGTTGCTCGCTAGCTGGGCCCTTCGAGGCTCAGGATAAACTAAAGCCCAGCCTCTACATAAGAATGAGTTGGTGTGAGTGTGCTTTTTCGGCGGGACTGGAAGGCCCGCCTCCCCGGACTTGGAGTCCGGGACTTCCACGCAAAAGGGTTAGCGGGGGAAGGCGATGACTTGGTAGGCCTTGGTTACGTTGGCGGTTACGGATTTGGGGAAGTTGGGGTCGAATTGGGCGGCGTATTTTTTTGTGAGGAATTCGGAGACGGTTTTCTTGGCTTCGTCGAGGGTGGCGCCTTCGGCGTAGACTGCGGCGGTGCGGTCCATCAGGTCCTGAAAATATTGTTTCCATAGCTCGAACCTTAGTTTGCCGTGCATGACATCGCCGTGGCCGCCGAGAACAGAATGGAAATCGAGTTTTTCGGCGGCGTCGAGGGTTTGGATCCACTCATAGGGATAGGAGTCGCCCATGAAGGGAGTCCAGCCGTGGAGGGCGTCGCCGGTGACGATGACTTTTTCGTTGGGGAGGAAGACGAAGACGTCGCCATCGGTGTGAGCGCGGCCGAGCCAGAGAATCTCGACAGTGCGGGAACCGCGGCGGAGGATGAGGCTGCGGTCGAACGTCATGGTGGGCAGGGTGATTTGCATGAGCTTTAGCTCGCCGAAATAGGCTTCGGCCTGGCGGAGATTTTCCTGGATGGCGGCCTTCTGGTCGGCGGTGGAAGCCTTTTCCAAATCATTTTTCAGATTGGCGATTTCCTGGGGCATGGTGACGATTTCGTTTTTGATGCGGGGTATGCCAAGGCGCTGAATGTTTTGGCGCGTGGCTTCGGAGGAGATGATCTCGACGCCGGCGGGCCAGGAGCTGGGATAGGCTTCGTTGCCCTGATAGTGGTCCCAGTGAAAATGGGTGTTGACGACGTATTTCACGGGCTTGGGAGTGAGTTTCTTGATTTGCTCGATGAGCGCGCGGGCGGCGGAAGGCTTGGAGTGCGTGTCGACGACGAGCACGCTGTCGCCGAGGACGATGATGGCGGCGTTACAATTCACTTTGTAGGCGGGCATGGCGATGGCGGCGTAGACGCCGTCGGCGATGGGCTTGATGTCGAAGAGGTCGTCGGCGGCGAAGCAGGTGGCTGGGAACAGGAAGATGAGAGACAGCAAGAGGCGAGATTTCACTGGCGCGTCCTCCGGTTGCAAGGCTGTGATGGCGGAGAGAGTACTACAAGGGAAGCGCGGACTAAAAGCCGCGGTTGGGGTCGCAGCGGCGCGCAGACCGGTGCCTGTCACTACATCAATTGAACGGGCCGATTGCGTTTGGTACCATCCGCGCAATGCTCGAAGCGCCCATCGTCCGCAAGGAGAGAGTCGACCGCTACGTCGGCGACTACCTGCGCAAAGCGGAAGTGGCTCTCTATCACATTGTGGCCTTGCTCCTGGCCATCACCGCACTTGCAACCATCGCCAGCGCCGCACACACGCTTTGGACGGGGCTCGCGCATTGGACCATCGCCACCGAGACGCTTCGCGTGCTGGACCAACTGCTGATCGTTCTGATGCTCGTGGAGATTCTGCACACCGTGCGCATCTCCATTCGCTCAAATATTCTTCTCGCCGCGGAGCCTTTCCTGTTGTCGGTCTAATCGCTTCGATTCGTCGCGTTCTAATCATCAGCTTGCAAATGACCGCCTTAACGAGGGAGGGAAAATGGTCCACCGACGGCGCAAGTATTTTTCAAAGTTCCATGATTGAGCTGGCGCTGCTGGTGATCCTCATTCTTGTTTTGGTGTACTCGATCACGCTGCTGCGCCGCCATGCTCCGGCTCCCAAGGAACTTATGGAGGGCTTGCAATGACAACGCGGCCTACGCGCCAGGCCGCGCCGGAAACTTCCCGGGCGCGATTGACGTATCTTGAGTTACAGGGAGGAACCATCCATGTTTTGCGATAAATGCGGGGCGGCCATTACCTCGGGTGCGCAGTTCTGCAGCTCCTGCGGGAAAGCTGTGGGCGCGGCACCCATCTCGGCGCAGGCTTCCGCGGCGCGGCTGGTCTCCGACGGACGGGTGCAGCGGCACATTCAGCTTCTGGCGACGCTGTGGCTGGTGAATGGAATTCTGCGCTTCGCGGAAGTCGGGTCGATTTTCATCGTCGGCCGGATATTGCCCTTCCTGGTAGGCTGGGGAGTCGGCCGGCCGTTCACCAACTTTCCGTTTGATTTTCTGCCCTTCGGACTGTATGCGATTGGCTGCTTGCTGGCGCTATTTGGCGTGGCGCACATCCTACTGGCTTGGGGGCTGTTTCAGCGCGAACCCTGGGCGCGCACGCTGGGCCTGGTTATCGGATTCCTGGCGCTGCTGCGGCCTCCATTTGGCACGGCGCTTGGCATTTACACCATCTGGGTGCTGCTGCCGCAGCCAGCCGGCGAGGAGTATGACCAACTCCCCCGCGCGATTGTAGCGGCCAGGCTGCAGCCCGGCCGGTAACCCCGAGGACGTTCGACCGCGAAATGCTTTAGCGAGTGAAAACAGGGTGCGTGGATGCTGAAAACGATATTTGGCTTTGCCTGCTTGAGTATGACTCTGGTGATCACGACGATTGCCATCGGCGGAAAGGAAGCGACGAGTGAGATTCCGCCGCATGGTGAAGGGGTGGCGTTGTTCAATGGGCACGATTTGGCAAATTTCGATACATTTTTGAAAGAGCATGGGCTGAACAACGATCCCGATCACGTTTTCCAAGTCGAGAATAGGACCATTCATGTTTCCGGCAAGGAATTCGGCTACGTCATCACGAAGAAGGAGTTTGCGAATTACTATTTGCGCGCGGAATTCAAGTGGGGTGAGGGTACGTATGCTCCGCGCGAGGGGCAGGCGCGTGACAGCGGAATTTTATATCACGTGCAGGGCGAGCAGAAGGTTTGGCCGAGGTCGGTGGAGTTTCAAATCATTGAAGGCGGAACGGGAGACTTCTGGATGACGGATGGTGGGGCGATCACTGGAAGAGACGGCGTGCGGGTGGTTGGCCCGCCGGGTACGGCACTGAAAATCGATCGCATCGGAAAAGGTCCGTGGAACAACGTGACGGGATATCGCGATCCTGTCGGCGAAGTGGAAAAGCCCCACGGCGAGTGGAATTTGCTGGAGCTGGTGGCGCACGGAGATCACGTTAAGCAATTCGTGAATGGGAAATTGGCGAATGAAGGATCGGGGGCGTTTCCGTCGAGCGGAAAGATATTGTTGCAATCCGAGGGCGCGGAAGTGTTCTTTCGGAACATCGAGTTGTTTCCGTTGAAACGCTGAGGACACCAACGAAGGCTCCCCTTACGGCGCCATGTTAGGGCAAGGTATGCCGTTGCAAAAAGGCCGATGCAACGTGCAAGCTGACAAGCGTGCCGGAACCGAACCACACCTCGTCGCCGTTGGTCCCTCACTGAGCTCGATGAATAAATTGGAGGTGCAGAGGCGATTGCGAGCGTTTGGTCGGGCAGTCAGAGACGGTGAGTCGTAAGAGCACAGGCCGATTCGCTAGTTATCGGCTCCGCCTTTGGAGAAGACGGGATTTTCGATGGTGCCGCTGATCCGGAATGGAAACGTCAACTTGCCGTCTACCAGTTTGCCTCCGGACAGACGGCCAAAGGTGTTGGTGAAGAAGCCTTGCTTGGTGGTGATTTTCGCGATGCCGCGATAGTCGAGCTTGTCCGAGCCGGAAACACTAACACTGCCGGAGCCGTCAATATCGACGCCGTAGCCATCGACATCGATCTTGGTGCTGACAATGCGCAGATTGGCGAGCTGCAGATCGGTGGACATAAGATTAAACGAGGCAGGATCATTCTTGGCGGGGCCAAGATCGTTGAAATGCATCAGCTTCATCAGATTAGCGTTAAGCTCGAGACTGGGCACCTCACCGTTGCGCACTGTTACGTGTCCAACTCCGCGCAGGCCGGCGAGGGGATGTGCGGAGTGCTCCATTTCTCCAATTAGCGTCAAGTCTCCCGCCATTTTTCCGGTCATGGTGCCACGGGCATTCCCAAATGCGGCAAGAAGGTGAGCCATCTCGATTCCATGTACTTGCGCTTTGGCCGCGAAGCTCGGGATTTTACCCGATAGCTTGAAGACAAACTCACCTTTCACGCCGCCGCCATACATTTCCGCGGTGACACTGCTGAAAAGAACCTGCCTGGCTTCGAGCCGGAGCTTGGCGTTTACATTTGTCGTATGAACCGAGCCGAAGCGCAGGCGTCCGGCGTGCAACGTGCCCTGGCCATCGACGGAGGAAGAAGAAGGATTGAGAATTGCTTCGAGATCCACTTGTGTCAGTTCACTGGAGATGTCGTGAGCTTCGAACAAAATGGGGCCCTGGGCGTCGGATGGCAGAAGATTTGACGCGATCACCTCACCGCGCTTGATTTGTAGGTTGGCAATCGGTCCAAGAGGAAAGACGTTTTGAGAAGACTTCGCTTGAGGATTTTCGAAGTTCCACGGGCCATCAGGATCCGAAATCAGGTGGATGACGGGATTGTCCAGCACTAGCGATTTAATGACTACCTGGCGATGCAGAAGCGCGGCGGCATCGAGGCCAGCGTCGATCCGCGCGACCTGGACGATATAACCGTGCGGAAACAATGGTGAATTCTTCACGCCGAAGCCATCGACGCGAATCGAAAGGGGAAAGAAGGTGAGGGCCAGCGGCCCGAGTTCGACCTGCTTTCCCGTTTTCTGTTGGAGATAGGAGATTATCTGGCCGCGGTAGCGATCTACGTCAATGAGTGCAGGCAGGACAAAGAACAACGCGGCCAGGAGTACGGCGGCGAAGATCAGAACAGTGCTGCGGCGGATGGCCATGGCGAGGTCGAGAGTCGGAGCTCCATCGCGGATTCGCTGGTCGTGCTCCGAGGAAACAGCAATCATACGACAGTGCGGCAGCGGGCTCCAACGATCAGGCGGTAAGGTCGCGGAGGGCTTCGGCGAAGATTTTGGTGTGGAGGTCGATGTCGGCGGGGGTTGTGGCGGGACACATCAACGCCATGTTGTGGAATGGCGTTAGCAGCACGCCGCGATTTAGGGCGTAGAGGTGAAGGAAGCGCTCCAGTTCGAAGTCGGCGGCGGCTGCGGATTCGCCGCCGTTGCGCGGGGGTTTCGCGGCGAAGGTGTACTCGGCGCGGGCGCCGAGTTGCTGGACGTTCCAGGGGAGACTTGCGGCGTGGATGTGTTCAGCTACGCCCTCGGTGAAACGCTTGGCGAGCGGGATCATTTTTTGAAAGGCGGCTGGCGTTAGGACGTGTTCGAGTGTGGCACGCATGGCGGCCAGGGAGAGCGCGTTGCCCGCCAGTGTGCCGCCGATACCGCCTACGTCGCAGTCTTCGAGTTGAATGCGCGCGGAGATGCGCTGGGCGACTTCTTCGGTGACGCCGTAGGTGGCGCCGGGAATGCCGCTGCCGATCGGTTTTCCAAAAACAACGAAATCGGGATCGAGTCTCCATTCGCGCGTGCCGCCGCCGGGACCCACGCAGATGGTGTGCGTTTCGTCGGCGATGAGCAGAGTGCCGTAGCGGCGGGTGAGTTCGCGGGCGGCGCGCCAGTAGCCGTCGTCGGGAAGGATGATGCCGACGTTGGTCATGGCGGGCTCGGCGAGAACGCAGGCGACGTCGTTGTGCTTTAGAGCGGCTTCGAGGGCGTTGAGATCGTTGAACTCGACGACGCGCGTAGTTTCGGCAGGATTTACGGGCGGGCCGATGTTGCCGCGGCGGGGGCCGA
>CATPAM010000274.1 GCA_955651735.1 Candidatus Acidiferrales bacterium
ACCGGCCGGTAAAACAGGTCAAACGCCGGGTTTACGTCCTCGATCACCGGCTCCAGGCACCGCGCGCACACCAGTTCGACCTTGGTTTCGATATCCCCCGCGATCCGTATCTGGCCGTCTAGCAGCTCCGCGGTGGAGTTAACCTTTAGTGGCTCGACTTGCTTGATCTCCGCCGTCTGGTAATCGATGCTGCCCGGGGCGTAGCTCTTCCGGATGGGGAGCTTGCGGACAGCAAGATCCTTAACGTCAAGGAACATTTCTTCAGCGCCTCCGGCGCGTACGCTCATGCTTTATTCATTATTGAGTCGCTGGCCTGCCAAGTCAAGGAATCTGCCCGAATTGCGCCCGAAACGCGTTTCTTGAGGGTTACGGGGTAGCCTGCGTCGGCGTAAGATTGGGTTTCTGGACCGCTTCGGAGGACTTCCGCGCTTGCCAGCCGTGACAACCCGCCAAGCTCCCATTTCCATCCGGCGCCTCCGCCGCGCTGAACTCCGGGTGCACACCGTGGCGCTGGCCCGCTTTCTTATCGGCAAAATCGTCGTCCGCGAACTCTGCGGCGCCCGCCTTAGCGGCCGCATCGTCGAAACCGAAGCTTACCCGCCGCGTGATCCCGCCGCGCACCACTTTCGTGGTCCCACCCCGCGCAATCGCTCCATGTTTCTGGGCCGTGGCTACGCCTACGTCTATTTCAGCTACGGCAATCACTTTATGCTCAACGTCAGCGCGGAGGCCCCCGCAATCGGTGGCGGCATCCTGATCCGCGCGCTCGAGCCCTTGGAGGGCATCGAGCAAATGGAGCGTCACCGCAAGACCACGCGCCTGCTCGACCTTGCCCGCGGTCCCGGACGCCTCGCCTCCGCCCTACGCATTGACCGCTCGCTCGACGGCACGGACCTCTGTGCCCCCGGTCCGCTTTGGCTGGGCGCGATTACCCGCCCACGCCGTCTGGCACCCGCCCTCCTCCTCGGCAAGAGCAAGCGTATCGGCATCACCCGTGCCGCGCAGCGCCTCCTTCGCTTCTACCAGCGCGGCAGCCCCTTTGTTAGTGGCCCCCGAAGCCTCCGCTCTTAGCTGCGCCTTGGTACTCTTGACCATCCGTCTACCTGTACCCATGTACAGAGCCATCTCCCCCGCCGCGGGAGTACAATAATGACCAATCTGAGCGGACGCGGGGGTGCGCTATGTCCGAATCATGGAAGCAGTGGGAAGGCCAAATCGTCAATGCCAGATACCTGCTGCAACGCTATCTCGGCGGTTCCGAGCACAGCGCTGTCTTCCTGACCACGCGCGGCACTCCGCCGCAAAAAATTGCCATCAAGTTCATTCAGGTCGATGAACCCGACGTGCAACTCCAATTGTCTCGCTGGCGGCACGCGGCCAAACTTTCCCATCCGCACCTGCTGCGCAATTTCGAGTCCGGCCGCTGCCGTCTCGGCGATTTTGATTTGCTCTACGTTCTGATGGAACATGCCGAGGAGAATCTCTCGCAATTTCTTCCCCAGCGCCCGCTCACCCCCGCGGAAGCGCGCGACGTTCTCACTCCCGCGCTGCGAGTTCTCGCCTTCCTCCATGGCGAAGGTCTGGTCCATGGACACCTGCGGCCCTCGAATATTCTCGCCATCGAGGATCAACTCAAACTCTCAAGCGACGGCATTTCCTCCCTCGCCGAACACGCCGACCAGTCGAATCCGCCTGCCCCCGAAGCCCAGCAGAGCGTTCCCGCTGCGAGCCTTCGCCATCCCAGCCCCTACGATGCGCCGGAAATCGCGAAGGGAATCGTCACGCCTGCGGGCGACATCTGGTCGCTCGGCATCACTATTGTCGAAACCCTGACACAACATTTACCCGCTTCCGCCGGCTCCGTCGCGCAAGAACCCGTCGTGCCAGACACTCTGTCCGCTCTTTTCCTGGATATTGTGCGTCACTGCCTACAGCGCGATCCCCAGCGCCGCTGGACCGCAGTCGAAATTGCCGCGCGCTTGAATCCCGGCTCCGCCGCTCCGTCCGCTTCGGCCGCGACGCCCGCCTCCGCACCATCTTCCGCGCACGTCGGCACAGCGGCAGCCCCGGCCCTCATCCCTGGCGCGCCCCCGCAAACGTCAGCCACAGTTTCCTTAGCCAGCGCGAGGAGTGAACCCGCGCGCCAAATTCCGCCACCGGCCGCCAAGCCGCCAATCCACACGCAAGCCGTTGCAGCCAGAGGCTCCACCATCAAGCCGCACTACGACCTCGCTCAACCGCACCTTCAGCGGCCCCCCTTACTACCGCTGCCCAAATTAAATTACCTTGCGCTCGGCATCGCAGTCGCCCTTGCGCTCACCGCGATTTTTTTCGGTCCTCGGCTCTTGCATCGCCACGCCCCCGTCCAGCAAACCGCTTCGGTAGCGTCGCAGGAGCAACCCGCCGCAAAGCCCATCCCCGGCCCTGCACAAACCAAGGGCGGTGCAAAGTCCGCGAAAAAGCCCGCGTCGCCGGCTCTGAGTTCGGCGTCGCCATCCTCGCAGAACACGTCGCAAACTCCGCGGCAATCGTCGCCGCAAAAGGCGAGCGATGCGCGCACAAGTGACAAGCGCACGCTGAGTTCTTCGACTCCCGCACCCGCTCCCGCCGCTCTCACCAGCGTCGCTAATCCTCCGCGCGTCGACTCCACCGCCAAGCCGCCGGCTGGCTCCGTCGCTGCGGGCGAAGTGCTCGATCAAGTCATGCCCGACGTCTCGCCCAAGGCACGCGCCACCATCCGCGGCACGGTCCGCGTAACCGTCAAGCTCCATGTCGATCCTGCCGGCAATATTTCCTCTGCGGAACTCTTTTCCCCCGGCCCCAGCAAGTATTTCGCTGGCCAAGCCCTGCAAGCCGCGCACCGCTGGGATTTCGCGCCCGCCAAGGTCGACGGCCACGCCGTCGCCTCCGACTGGCTGGTCCGCTTCGAGTTCACCCCTTCCATCACCAGAGTCCACCCCACGCAGTCCACCCCGTAAAGCAGTTTGTGGAGTGCGGCGGTCTTGCCGCGCTTTTACTTACGCTACCAACGACAACGATTCGCGCCGTCGTAACGCGAAACGCAAGGAAGGGCCGCAGCTCGCGCCCGTAGTGCGACGATTGGTGCAAGACGGAATTCCGCGTTTCCTTGGCGACCCAGCCGAGGAGATTCTGCGGCAGGCTCGCGAGACCAATGCGGAGCGCGAAAGCCCGCAAGAGCCTCGCCGGATATGTACCGCTGACGGTCGCCTACGACGTCGCCACAAAAGCGACCTGCCCAGTGCTCACCGTCCGCGGCTGAGCACCTAGGTGAAAAGCGGAGAGCCTGCCGACCTCCCAGCTCCCCGCTTCTTCACTTTAGGGGGTCGGAGCCTCCTACAAGTCCTTGGGGCCAGACGACACCGGCAA